>NZ_CABTML010000012.1:0-66058 GCF_902485895.1 uncultured Anaerobiospirillum sp.
TAAGATTAATATCATTAGAAAAGTATTCAAAAATGCTTCTGTAAAGAAGCTATTTGATAGCGGCTGCGTGTTTCAGCCGATATGGGTAACTTGTTAACCGTATGAGATTTGGCGCAACGACGCCATGAAGCTCACGCCATAATCGTAAGATTTGGCTGGAGCAATTCACGGTGCGTAAGTAAGGCATTGCAAAGGGAATGACTATGAGCCAAGTAACTCGTCCAAACATTATTTTCTACTTCACCGATCAGCAGCGTGCCGACACCTGCGGATGCTTTGGTCAACCTCTTAACATCACCCCAAACTTAGATAAGCTTGCATCTGAGGGTGTAAAGTTCAACAAGGCTTTCTCCCCACAGCCAGTTTGTGGTCCATGCCGTGCTCTGTTCCAAACCGGTAAGTACGCCACCGACACCAACTGCTTTAGAAACAACAAGATGCTGCCTCATGACGTTAAGACCCTGGCTAACTACATCGAAGAGGCCGGTTATGAGACTGCCTACATCGGTAAGTGGCACTTAGCCTCTGAAGGCGAGCTTGAGCAAAAGCCTACTGTAGACCACACTGTTACCGCTATTCCTAAGGAGTACCGTGGTGGCTATACTGGTTTCTGGCGTGCCGCTGACGTATTAGAGTTTACCTCTCACGGCTATGATGGCTTTGTGTTCGACGAGAACAACAATCAGATCGACTTTAAGGGCTACCGTCCAGATTGCATCACCGACATGGCCTTAGACTTCTTTGCAGTGCGCGACAAGTCCAAGCCTTTCTTCATGACCATTTCTCAAATTGAGCCACATCACCAGAACGATCACGCTCACTACGAAGGTCCAAATGGTTCTAAGGAGAAGTACAAGAACTTCACATTGCCACACGATCTTGAAGTATTAAAGGGCAATGCTGCTGAGGAATATCCAGATTACTTAGGTCAGTGCGCATCATTAGATGAGAACTTAGGCCGTCTCGTTCAGAAATTAAAGGATGAGGGTATCTACGATAACACCGTTATCATCTTTGCCTCTGACCACGGCTCTCACTTCAAGACCCGTAACACCGATGCTCACTTAAACGGCTACGATGATTACAAGCGCTCCTGCCACGATGCTTGCCTGCGCGTACCTTTAGTTATCGCTGGCGGCCCATACAAGGGTGGCATTAGCTTAGATGACGTAGTTTCAACCGACTCTCTGCCAAAGACCATCTTATCCTTAGCCGGTGTTAATGTTGGCGACAAGATGATTGGTGAAGACCTCATCGACGTAGTTGAGCACAAGGATCCAAGCCGTAAGCAAGAAGCTTTTGCTCAGATCTCTGAAAGCCGTATCGGCCGTTGCCTACGTACAGACAAGTACACTTACTCAGTCTACGCTCCAGGCGTTAACGGCGGTGAGAAGGGCTCAGCTGATCTTTACCGTGATGACTTCCTCTACGATCTTGACAAGGATCCATATCAGCTCAATAACCTCATTGCAGATCCAGCTTATAAGGACATTAAGCTTGAGATGCGTGAGCGCCTGCTTGCATGGATTGAGAAGGCTGAGCACACTCGCCCAACCATCGAGGACTAATTCCTTTTCTTAATAACTCTGAGTAGACCTCTTACTCAGTGCAACTACCCAAAGCCCAGATCGATTAATCGCTCTGGGCTTTCTTATCTAGACACACAACAACAGCAATCATCCCAGGCCCAGTAATCAGCAAGGACCAGCAATCTGCCCATACACAACAGTCTGGTAAGGTACAGTAATCGGCAGGGCTCAGGAGTCTGCCTAGGCACAGTAATCAGTCAGGATCAGTACTCTGCCAGGATCAGTAATCTGCCATGGCTCATTACATCGCCACAGTAACAGAGCAAAAGATCTTGGCTTTGAAATGATTTTATCAAGGGAGATTGGGTTGTATTTGTCGTCGTCTGACCCTTAATTAAGGGCTCTATCTGTGTTTTAATAGCTGCACGCCTTTGCCGCACAGACATTGCCCCTGCATTGCCACAGCATTGCTGTTGTTGCCTTTAAGGTCACTCTTTCGTGACCGCTTTTGTCATTTTGACCATCGGAGACACTCATGGCCCACCTGCAGTTTTTAGTGAAACCAGTCTCTTCACTGTGCAATTTAGAATGTGAGTATTGCTTCTATCTTGATTTGGCAACTCATCAGCACGATAAACCACGCAAGATGACCCGTGAAGTGTTATCTCTCTTGATGGATAGAGCCGCTGAGTACTTTATTCAAGAGTCAAATGGCAAGGAAGGCACTCAGGTGACTGCCAATGGCGCAGCTACTGCTGACAATGGCTCTGATATTAAGATCATGGATGGTGAGCACTCAATAAGTTTCTTGTTTCAAGGCGGTGAACCTACTCTAGCTGGTGTCGAGTTTTTTAAGGCGGTAATTGAAGAGCAGCAACGCGCTTTTGCTAAGTTTAATGGTCGTGTTCCGGTATTCAATAGTATTCAGACTAATGCCTGTCGCTTAAGCGAGGAGCTAGTCTCATTGCTTACCGCCAACCACTTTTTCTTTGGTGTCTCCTTAGATGGCCCTGCTCATGTCCATGATGCGATGCGCTTTTACAAAAACGGCCGAGGCTCCTTTGACGAGGTCATGAAAGGCATTGAGCTCTTACGCCGCTACCATGCTGAGTTCAACATCTTATGTGTGGTCACCGATATTGTGGTTAAGCATATTACAGAGGTCTATGCCTTTTACAAAGATCACGGCTTCTACAATATTCAGTTTATTGCCTGTCTTGACGCATTTGCTGCCATGCCACCGCATCCATGCACCACTGACCCCAAGCCAAGTGCCATTCCATTTAAAGCAGTTGAGCAAGCAGAGCACTACCACGACTGCAGCTGCGCAAGTAACAGCTCATTAGGTGCAGCCAATCATGCATCCCACTCTTGTGGCTGTGCAGATAATGCCACAGCTCTCGAAGTTGCTTCTAATACGCCAGCTTCATGCGCTAGCGATGCAGCTAAAGACGCGTCAGCGGTATCTGATGGCAAGCGCTTCTTGTCAGATGAGGCCTATAGTGAGTTTTTGGTCAAGGTCTTTGACCTCTTCTATGATGATCTCATCAACAAAGGCGAATACGTCTCTATTAGGCATATCGAAAACTATATTGCACTTTTGCTCAATATGGAGATCAACGCCTGCAATATGACGGGTGTATGCCGTATTCAGAATGTTATTGAAGCATCAGGCAAGGTCTATCCATGTGATTTCTATGCCCACGATGACTTTGTGCTCGGCGATCTTAAAGATAATACTCTTGCTCAGATCATGAACTGTCAAAGGGCTCAGCAATTTATAAACACCTCACGCATTGAAAACGGCTCATGCCTCAAGTGCGACTACTTTAAGCTCTGTCGTGGCGGTTGCGTACGTGAAAGAGAAAACAACGTCAACATCAGATGCGCTGCCTTTAAGAACTTCTTTGCTGCTCGTCTACCTAAACTACAACACGCTGCAGCTATCCTTAGCGGCATGCAAGGCTAAAACAAAAGGCCAGATACTTAGAGGCAATGCGTAAGCTTACTCATGATCTTTTCTTTGGCTCATGATCTTTAGTTTAGCTAATGAGCTTTAGTTTGAATCATGAGCTTGCAAGGATGTGCTGTACATTAAGCTGCGTAGTGTCGAGCCTATGAGACTGTGAAGGCGCTTTTTGAGGTGGTTTTGCAGGGCTCGTTAGCAATTAGCCTTAGTCGCTGAGGGGTGCTTGCAGCGCAATGAAGCAGCACGATAGTGCAGCGCGATAGAACGGTGCGATGGCGCGGCGCTGCAGGAGCAATTATCAGCAATCACAATATGAGTATTTAAGGGGTTTGCTACTTCGTTGGCTCTGGTAGCTTGCCTTCCTTGATGAGCTTACGGGCAATACGAATAGCAGTTTCGGTTTCGCATCCGGCAAACTCTGCTACCTCACGGTATGACCATGGGTACATGGGATAACGAGTTTTCAAGAAGTTAAGAGCATCGGAGACTCGTGTTAAGCTCTTATCGTATGACATATGGGCCAGACGGCTTTCGGCATTAGCAAGCTCATCTGAAATTGCAGCCATGAAATGCTCCATGAGATCGGTATTATCAGCTAAAAAATTGCTGCCATATGGAGTAATGCGCCATACCTTTGCAGGAATTAACATCTTGGCTGAGCAATGATAAGTTTTTTGACTAGAAAACCAAGTTCTATAGCCAAAGAACTGTCCGCTTTCGTATAGACGAATCAGACTTTCCTTACCGTTGTCAACAACATGGTATAGACCAATCAGTCCTGACTCAGCAAAGAAAAATGCATCTGCAGTATCACCTTGATGGTAAAGATAGCTGCCCTTAGTTAAGTTTTCACAAACACTTACATCGCAGGACTTAAGTGACTGCAAAAATGAGGGGTCTAAAGTAGTAACGTTAACTTTAATATCGCTCTTTTCTAGCGTCATAGTTCAACCGACATTCATAGACAAGAAAACATAGCCAAAGCTTGTGCTCTTGTAATCACTCACACTCAAATACTGTCTTATGTACAGACTGTCATTAGTATATAGGCATAGCGCTATGCTGCAAGAGTAAATTTAGTGATCTAACAAGCATGCATGCTCATTAATCAAAAGATCCAATAACATTTTGTACTAACATCATACCTACCTTGATCTAGTTGAAGCTATGTATCCCTCACAGTACTGTACACTTCCAAAAGAACAAGCTACGCCAGCTCTGGTTAGCTATCTACCCTGTTGAGCTTGTTTTAGCACTTACCTACTTTTAGCATGCATTAACACAGCATTATCAACGACTTGTGCTGCATGAAAGCAATATTCTTATGCCTATCAACGTTCATCTTGATACTGCTTATGCGCACACTATGCTGCATCGCTTTGACGCTGCCTAGATTCTTTGCTTAGGCTAAAGCTGCACAGCCTAGATCCTTTGCTTAGGCACTTGCCGTTGCCTTGATTTCTTGGCCTAGACGCTTGCTGCGTTGTGTAGGTTGCTGCGTAGGACACTGCCTACGGCGCTGCTGAGCTTATTGACCCAAGTGCGCTACGTAGGCTCATGCGCTCTGCTTCCAGCTTGCGGTGCTAGTTGCTTATTTTGCCTGTGGCCTTGTTTATACGTATCTTGTATCACGGGCATTATGAGAGCTGTTCTTATCTTTGTTGGATTACAAGTTAGCACAGAATCTCTAAGGCAAAAGTGTAGATGCCGATAGATAAGAGAATGCAGCCAAGGATGATATTGGCAAGTTTCGGAGATAATAAGCGCGAAATACGAATAGAGAAGAATGAGGTTACAAATGAGGCTGCCACCACAGTCATCACTACGGTAAGGTTGATATAACCAAGCTGCCACATGCCCTCAGCTACATAATCAATTGGCTTAGTGATGTAGCCGTACATAGAGCCAAGACCACCGATCACCATCATGTAGTTGGTGTATACCGGAACCTGCTTTTTGGTAACAAAGTTCAGCTGATTGATGAGTGGAGCCATAATGGAGCCACCGCCAATACCAGTGAAGCCAGCTATGGCACCGCCTAAAGCGCAATAACAAGTACCTTTAGCAGTCTCACTTTTTGTTGGATTTGCAGACTCCTTTTCTGGACCTGGTCGTTTTAAGAAGGTCTTAATGGAGAGGACTAACATAGTAAGCACAAAGAAGCCTACGATGTATTCGCGCTGCACATAAAAAGACAGCTCAAAGCCTGCCTGAACGCCAACAATCATGGCAACACACCAAAAGGCAAGGCTCTTATAGCTAAGTGGGATGCGCAGTCTTACAAAGTTCACGAGGTTAATACAGGCCGTTGCAATCACAATAGACAGTGAAGTAGCTGCAACCATCTGAATTGGAAACATTGGGAACAAGGTCAAGAAGATCGGCACCATCAGCACACCGCCGCCAATACCAAAGACGGCCGACATCATATTGGTAACTACGCCACAAGCAATTAAAGTAGCTATAAGCATATAGTCCATAACCATGACCTCAGAAGTGCTAAACCTAAGCTCAGAAGCTGACTTACAAGCTAGCTAATGGGCACTTGTTAACTGGTGTCTTCTCAAACGACATGGTTATTGTTGCATATGGATTCTAAATACTCTTATGACCTTTGTCATATAAGGCTTGATAAAGCGACAAATCTCGCTGGATTTTGTATTTTGCTACCTCAAGATACGCAAAAGCCCATCATATGATGGGCTCTTTTCATCTTGTAGCGTATCTCTTAGCGCTAGATAGCTGCACATAATAGGCTCAATAAGTAGCTGCCTTAGGCTAGAGCTACCATGGCCTTATCTGCCTACGAAGCTTTCATTGCTACATGCGCACATGCAAAGACATTAGGCTGCAGCGCTGTATTGACTGCATCATAGCCTCTTGCATCTTTCAAAATGCACGCTCTGGCCTACTGCCTTGCTAAGCTCTGTGGCTATTTACGTGGGGAGATGGTGTAGGCTGGAGAGGACAGACGTACAAAGTTAACCTCTTGGTAACCCTCTTCTCTGTCCTTTGGCATGTAGTCAGTGAACTTTAAGTTAGTCTTAACCCAGCCGCGCTTAACCTCATCACGATCGCTTGGCTCTAAGCTGCAGTCATGATAGACAAAGACCTCGTGAATATCGTTAGCGCCTTTTAAGATGACAGGGCTTTCTTCACCAGGCACAAATACATACCAGCCAATGGTGAGCCACTTGGTTTTATCGATGCGAGCATTGAAAGCAACGGAGCAATCTTCAGAAGTATCGTTCTTAACATCAATGCGAACATCCGCAGCTGCAAAAGGCATACATAAGAGTGATGCGCAGGTTAAAACAGCTGCTGCCACTGTCTTCTTTAACAGACTCATTTAAAGGAAATCCCTTGAAACACACCTAATAATATGGAACTAAGCATAGCATCTCACGAGCTAGCTTAGATTGCTAACAATTCTAGCATTAAGCATCATTCAAAATCACGCATCCTTGCACATATAGCCCAAAACTTAGTGATTATATTGATACTTGTCCCATTAGTTGGGCAAAGATGATGGCGGCAAAGCTAGCACTATTTCACAGTTTGTATGTGCTAGCTTGTATGTTGCTGTGCCTAAGATGATGCAAGAAAAGCTAGCACTATTTCACAGTTTGTATGTGCTAGCTTGCATGTTGCTGTGCCAAAGATGGTGTTGGCAAAGCTAGCACTATTTCACAGTTTGTATGTGCTAGCTTGCATGTTGCTGTGCTTATGGAGCTATGGTCGGAGCTATTTTTATGAGCTCGCTTGCTTAGCTACCTTTGGAACATTGGCTATGCATTTGAGCAATGAGTTCGGTATCGATATAAACAATCGCATCGTTACCTTCCCCCTCAAGCTCAAGAACCGGCACATCATACTCATCGTATGTGTAGTTATTGATCTCCTCAATTGCATAATTGCCTGAGAGCAGACCATGGCTTACACAGATACCGTTAAACTCCGAGAAGACCATAGCATCGGTACCTTGAACTGCCACTGCACCAATCACTTCACGCAGCTTTGCGTTCAAGATCTGATTGATCTTGTGCTCGCCTGCAGCGCTATCAGCTGCAGCAGATGCGCCACTTGCGCTTTGATCAGCAGATGATGCACTTGTGTCGCTTGCGTCTGCTGATGATCCTTTCGCGTCTGTGGCATCAGATGCGGATGCATCATTGTTTGCAGATGCGCTGTCATCTTTAGCGCTTGCCTCTGCTTGTTCGCTGAGGATTTCAAGCTTGGTGACGAGAGCTTCAGCGGCGGCCTCAGAAATGGCAATGGCCAGGGCTGATGCTCGCTTAACAGGAATCTGCTCTTTTGATAAGGCCTCGAGGTCTTGTTTGATCTCGTCATTTACGGTGGTGAGAGCGGCCTCTGCGCGGTTGGCATCCATCACACGCTTAATACGCTCAGCTCGTAGAGCTTCCTCTTCTTCCTTTTCTCGTAAGGTAGTGATTACCGCTTGGACTTGCTCACTTTCTTTGATCTTGGCGCGAATCTTATCCATGTCAAACTTGACTGGCTTTGGAATATTGCCGGCGACCTCATCAAATGACTTAAAGTTCTGCTCAGATCCTGATGATGTGCTATTTGTGAAAGTGATAAAGCGCAGCTTAGCCATGAGTAAGGTAAAGCGACGTGCATCTAGTTCACTGCAGCGATTGATGGCGCACTCATAGCCAAAGGCCATAGCGCTCAAGGGACGCAGACGAGCTGGCTTTTGTCCACCCACTAAAATGGCTTGTAAATCACCCTCTACTTGGAACCAAGCATTAAAATCAATTGGTTCTTCTCGCTTTATCACCTCAAAGCAAGCAGCTAAGTACTCATAGACAAAGCGGATGCAGTTATCAGAGCCCTGTATTTTGTGAATACGCACTATCTCACTTGCTAACAGAGGCACTAATCCCTTTAAATCGGCCTTTGGAATGATGGATTGAACCATCTCTAAAGCCATATATCCACAGTAAAGAGTGTAGGTTAAGTCTATATGCTGAACATTGCCATCAGCCGTTCTTAACTCAGCTGGAATATTGATGAGTTTGATGCAGTTATATCTTTCTCTTAAGAAGGTGAGCTTACTGCATAAGATAGCAGTGGTGGTGGATGGTACGAGCTGTAAGTTGAGATTAGCCCTAAAAAGAGCACTTGCCTCTTTAAGTCCTTCCATCTCAATGCCATCAGCAAAACCTAAATCATAGGCAGTCTCTGCATGCAAGGCAAAATCAATGAGCTCAGCAAATCGCTGCTCATCGCTTTGATAGACATAAGAGTCAATAATAAAGCGATTGAAGCATAGACCCTCAAGCTGATACTCACAGTTATCAGCATACTTGCGTTTAATCGCCTTAAAGTCAAAGACCTCAGATAAATCCACGCCAGCACTGAGGCTGTAGTAGCTTAAGTAATCATCACAAAGCATGGTACGCAGCACTGGCTTAACAAAACCATCGTAAAGCTGACCAATATGCTCATCGATAAAAGGTGAGTTCTTATCGTCGTAATGACTATCGTAGCAGTTATTAACCAAAGTAGGATTTGGCACGCACACCGCATCCTTAATGACAGCTACATCCATTTCTTGGCTGCTAATGGCAGAGAGCTTATCTACATACTTTAAAAGGCTTAAGCAAATACTGCATGAGGTCAGTCTAGAGATAATGTGCTCATCGATGTCTTTAACCGAAGTTATCTCAATCTTATTGGTGCCATTATTAACATGGCTGTACTCAAAAGAGGCCTTACGGGTCATGTCTTTTGGAATAACTAAGGACTTAGTTTTCATAAGTCCTCGCAGCGCTACCGCCACATTAGTAATAAACTTCAGGGCATACTTTAACACTAATGGCGAAGAGGACAGACGTGCATTACTAATAGAGCTTGAGAGCAATAATAAAGTGAGTAAAGCACCACCCTCTTGATTTGGAACCAAGCGGTTCAGGATATTGCTAGCACTTAAGGCCATATCCTTAATTAAATCAGGATAACGAACTGCGCCTACAGTGCATAAGTTCTGAATAAACTCAGTATCCTGAGATCCAAAGCGATCGGTCTCAAGGCTATTAATATCAAAAGCCTCGCCTAATTTGATCTCTTCATTAGCGCTGTTTTGGAAGATGAAATTGAGTGTCGACTCATCAAACTTCACTAAGCAATCATTAAAGTTTGGGGCGTCGGACATCTTGGCAAAGACCGAGGCTAACAAAGATGCTGCATCAGTAATAAAGCTTGCTGCAGTCTTTAATGCAGCTGAGTGATTGCCCTTGAAAAACTCATCAGCAAAACGAGCACAGCCTGAGATATAGACACGTGAATTGTCCTTATCTACAACATCTGAGACTAAGCTTGTAGACTCATCTAATAGCTGAGTTTCTAGCTCACTAGCATGTAGTACGCACTCAAGCATTGGCTTAGGCAGTAGTCTTAGCGCATTGTTAAAGACCTTTTTAGCGTACTTGTCCTTAAGCTCTTCATACTCGCTATATGTAGCATCCTCAGCAATATCTTCACTGCTAGCATTTGGGTTTTCTGGAGGAGAGGCATTGGCAACTAAGTTTAAGCATAAATCCTTAGCTTCATCATGCTTATGCTCCTCTACCCACATGTACAGTCTATGAGCTAACTCTCTCAGCACTAAGACATTGTGTAGCTGAGTGTGTTCACTCCCTCCACGGGTCTTTAAGAGGCTTAGTAAGTCTTGCGCTTCAACCACTTGATCAGCTTGCGGAAAGAGCAACAGCCACAGAGCAAGCAATGAGTAGAACTCTTTTGGAATGTCCAAAAGACGATTGCCATACTTACGAGTAATACGACTTAAGTACATGTTGATGGCAAACGGTTCTTTAGACAAGAGCGCAATATAGAAGAGCTCATTGTTAAAGTGCGTATGCGGAATCTGCAGATACTTATCAAAGTAGATGGTGCTGTGATAGTACAAATATGGCAGCGGATTAGCTTCACTAAGCAGAGCAAAATCACGACTGGTTAATGAGAAGAAACGCTGCAGCTCACTAGCATCTGAGTCACCCGCATTATTAAGCGCACAAGCAAGACGCCCATAACCAAAGAAGTTACGTAAGATAAGCTCAAAAGAGGCAATCTTATTAAAACGTTCTTCTTGAGAGATTGGATTATTTAAGAAGCGCTCAATGCTATAGCCATAGTCTTCATCTAAATTGATCTGAGCCTCAGATGGGTTATTGAGTACCACATCCTTTTGGCTCGACCATACTAAATAGCTATGGTACAGATGAGTTAAGCGATCAAAGACAAAAGGCACAATACGATATTTGCGTGCCTTAGAGTTATGGCTAGGCTTTGATGCTTGAGTTTTCTTAGAGCCTTTAGACAGACTATCTAGCTTATCGTTACTAGTATTACCGAAGCTTGGCAGAATAATGTTTTCTACCTCGGCAGTAACTGTACTCTTAGATTTATGTTTATTGGCTGCTGCCTTCTTATACTCAGGCTTTCCACCCTCATAAATATCAACTTTTGCAAGCTCAGCTAAAGAAGATAAAGCGAGCTCATCGCTTGATTTAGCGCGTCCATTTAATAAGGAGACAGTGTTTTTAAAAGAGATTAAGGCCGCATCAGTGTACTCACCACGCTTTTCAATTTCCTCTTCACTAGATAAATTAGCTTTAAGCTTGGCAACGAGCTCATCATTCACCACAATGCTTGATGAAGAGCTATCAAACTTACTACCGCCTTTAAAATGGCCCTCTGCAGATTCTAAAGTTACATTCATAGCCGCAAAAGATGAGGCATCCTCATTAGCTACACGCGCAGAGCCATTGTATGCGCGAGCTACTAACTCACTCTTGCGTGTGTCGTTATCTGCATGAGAGCGATTTGGGGTATACACCACCAGACGTGTTTGCGAAAAATCAGGCAGCATCAGACGTGTCTTTTGATCGTTCTTAAGCTGATTATCTAGCTTGTGTACGAGTTTAGACAAACGATCGGATGATGAGATCGAAAGCTCTTTTATCGAGTTTAAGAATGACTCTGAATAACCCATGCGCTGTTGTAAATGCTTAGCGCGGTCATAGAGATTTGGGGTAACATCTTGATGCTTACTAGAGGCAGCGGCAGCATTGGTCTGTCCCTGTCCATTTTTCTCAAGCTCACTAATAAAGCTGGCAATCTTGCTACGTAATCTAGTGCGACGTTGTGCTGCAGTTAGAGCGCTTAAAGGACGATCGTAAAGCGGTACACGCACTGACTTTTCGCGCACTACAGTGCTTGAATCAGCGTATACATCAGGGCAGTACAGATTGTACAAACGCTCAAGGCGAGCTTTGTATGGGAAGTCCTGAGGCACATCAATAGAGTGATGTGAAGGTGCAATCGTCTTAGCGATGATAGTGAGAATTTGCTCAGTAGCGGTTTGATCTAAAGGCTTGGAGACATACTTAGGATTGTCAAAGTGGTAGTTAAAAGAACCACAATCACAAGCATAGGAATATAAAGAGCGCACATGTCGATCACAGTCATGTGGCAGCATCAGTTTAGAGATGTACTCGTTTAACACTGAGCGTTGATTGGCATCAAGTGGACGTAATTGCGCAGCGCCTAAATACTCAAAGATACGGATAGCTACATTGTAGTTGTGCAGCTTAAGTTGAGCTCTGGCAATAGCATCACGCTCACGATTGGTATGCGCACTTTTCTTTTGCGCAATGAGTTCTTGTACTTTGCAAATATCTGAATCAAGCTGCAGTGATGGCTTACGCATGAGATAGACAACATTGTTCTCACCAATGTTGCGAGGCACCTTTGGTGGAATCATGGTGACCTCAGAGTTATCTAAAAGCCATAAGAGCTTGTATAAATACTCACAATCAAAATAGCGGCTGTAATCACCCACCATTTCGCTTGGCATCTCAAGCTTTAATGCTTTAATTAAATCGCCAAGTCGTACGGTATAGATACCACGATTGTGAGCTGTATTAACTACAGTACGCAGTGCTCTAGAAAACTCAAATGGTAGAGGCTCCTTGCGATTGAGCAATGCAAGAATATTATCAATAGAAAACTCCACCTTTCTACCCCCATCCATAGAGCAGTTTGCATCCATAGGATCTAAGATAAGCGCCACATGGTCTTATCCTATTGCATACAACTACTGTACAAATCGTCTACTACACTTACAGCTCGCAACGTAAGTTAGTCGCTCATGTGAGCGCTATTTCTTATGCCAACAAGAAAACAAGCCATACTGACCTAGCAAAACAGCAGCGCAACAGCCACCTTTCAAGCAAAGTCAGCTCCCGCTCAAAAAGCGGATCCTTAAAATTGTAGCAAAGAAATAGCACTATCTAAGATTCATGCTCAGCTTTTCACTGTTTTTTGTAGCAAAATCCAAAAGCTTGCCCCAACGCACCCTCTACCACCTCAGATTGTGATAAAGTTATACCTTTTGCCCAAACGCCCCAAGCCAACCAATTCAAGCGCTATCAACCAGCGAGCCCTGCACTCAATAAGCTAGCATCGCACTCTCAACCAGATAGCACCTCCATCTCAACAATCTAGCACCGCACTCGCAAGAGGCCAGGCTCAGTGCTCATCAAAACGATAATCAAAGCGCCCACCGCACCAAACTACATACGATAAAGATGCAAACCTCAGCCGCAATACTACCTTGCTGACAGCAATCACAATGCGGCGCAGCTGATCTCTAATCAGCGTGACAGTCTCAATGATAAAGCGGCGCTACTGTAGTCTATTCAGCGTGCAGGTCTCACTGCGAAATTCGTGCGGAGCTGCTGTGGTCTATTCGGCGTGCATGGTCTCACTGCTAAATTTGTGCGGCTGTACATCAGTTACCTTTGAAGTAACTTTGTAGCCCTGCATCAAGGTGATGATGGTATCGCCGATTGCAAGATCTTCACCTTTGACGCTGTGCTTGCCATCTTTAGTGGTAAACGACAGGCCTAATTTGAGCTGATAGAACGGGTCTAATGTCACTAGCTTAGACTCAAGAGCAATGATTCTTGTTTGATAGTCATTAAGCTTGATGCTCAGCTCGCGATCGTAGTACGAATTGAGCAAACTATCGACACGATTGAGCTTCTCCTCACGCGCACTAATAGCATGAGTAATTGCGTTACTCATACGTGGCAGCAAGTTAGCATCTAAGGTGTAAGTATCCTGCTTGAGCTTTTGGTCGATATTTACAATATGCTGCTCAAGCGCATTAGTAAGACTGTAAGCACGAGACTTGGCAAAGTTAATTTGATTGCGCACCATCTCCAATTTGTTCATGGCATTATCAAGACGCAGTCTTATATCATGCACACGCTCAAGACCTGCTGCTTGCTCTAATCTAACTTGGGACTGATCTAAGCGCTCACGACGAGCATTAAAGAACCTGTCTTTAGCATGATCGATTCGAGCTAAGAGCTCAAAGAGTCTTGCCTTACGTCTATCTAAGTCAGTTGCTAATGGAGCGTTAACTAAACGATTAACTAAGTGCTCATAGCGTGATTGCAGATTATCAATGCGACGTAGCACACTATCTTCAGCTCGATTAATCTGGCTTTCTAAGAAAGCTAAGAGATCATCACGAGTAATCGGAGTAATAGTCTCAGCTGCAGCAGTTGGAGTACTTACTCGTAAGTCAGCAGATCTATCGCACAGAGGACAATCCTCATCGTGGCCTACTGCAGAAATGATTGGCACTGGTGACATTGCCACCTTACGTACCACACGCTCATCAGAAAAGCACAGCAAGTCCTCAAAAGAACCACCACCACGACCGATGATAATAACGTCGAGTTTCCACTTAGCAGCATTAGCATATGCATATGACAGTGCATTTAAAAGCTGTGGTACTGCCTCTTGTCCTTGTACCTTGGTATCTAAGAAGATAAGTTCCACTAGAGGATTACGACGATAAGCATTAGTTGCAATATCATCAATAACACGTCCATCCACCGAAGTTACGATGGCCACACGCTGAATGAGCGGCGGCATTGGCAGCTTACGATTAAACACGCCCTCTAACTCAAGCTTACGCTCAAGTGCTCTTAACTGCTCTAAGATCATGCCGCTACCAGCTAAGGCCATCTTAGTAACAATGAGCTTGAATTGACCGGTCAACTTGTACAAAGAGCTCTTGCCTTGAGCAAAGACCTTTTGTCCTTCAGTTGGAATAAAGTTCAGAGCTCTTCTGTCTCGACTAAACATCAAGCAGTCAACTTTAGAGTTCTGATCTTTAAGTGCAAAGTACATATGGTTGCGATCGCTGATCTGCGAGATTTCACCAGAGACAACTACCTCGCCTAAATTAGTGAGGAAGTTATGGGTTACATCCACAAAGTCAGAGACGCTTAATGCCTTAGCACGAGGGCCAGCCATATTACGCACAATCTGAGCATCGATCTCCGCCTCTTGTGCTGCAGATACATTACGATCTAGGCCATTAACCCCACTACGCTCCGGTGGCAAAACTTGATTGCCAGGCATAGGAGCTCCCATGCCTCTTTGACCACCATTAAACGCCCCAGGCTCGTTACCTTGCCATGGAGCTTGCGGCGCACCAAAGTTACGACCAGAATGCATAGCCCCATGCCCAGAAGGCCCACCGCGCGAGCCAAAACCACTAGGCTGGCTAAAACCACTAGGCTGGCTAAATCCGCCCTGCGGCGCAACAGCGCCATTCATCTGATTAAAGTTACGGCCTGGCTGTGCAAATGGAGGCTGCTGATGAGCAAAGCCGCCTTGCTCAGAGACATGAGGTGCTGATGGTGCAAAACCACCTTGACCAAAAGATCTATCTTGCATGCCAAAAGCCGCACCTTGATGAGCAAAGCCACGATCTTGCTGCCATGGCCCATCCTGCTGCCCCATGTTCATATTACGAGGCGCACCGCCTTGCCTTGCATGATGTCTAAAGGCACGAGCAGACTCTACAGGATCAACATAATCGTTAAATGGTGGCACATGTTGCTCAGCCATCATCGGAGCATGACGCGATGCCATGCTATTAGCACCAGCCATCCCCTGATTAACATTAGGCACAGCCCCATGCTGGACATAAGGCGCACTACCCTGCTGCAATGGAGGAGCAAAGCCCGGCTGATCCTGCGGCCCAAAGTGCTGAGGGCCATTTGGAGCAGCACCTCTATCATATGGAGGTACACCCATGCCCATATCATATGGCGGCGGAGCTTGATCGTCGTAAAAGTCGCTTGGTGGTGGAGGCACTACAACACCATCAAAAATATCACCGTCCATCTGATTATTAGCTTGTGGACTTTGTACTTTAGATGCATTAGACCTTGTACCTTTAGTGCTCTTGCTCATGCGCACACCTTTGCGCTTAGGTGCATCCTCACTGTGGCTTGGCGCTACTGTTGTATCATTGCTATCGTCAGAAAGGGCTGACAAGATCTCATCAAGATCGGCGTCCTCATCAATTGGGAATGCGCTAGTCTCAAAATCGTCTTGCATAAAAAACACTCCGAATAGCAAAAGCCATTACTGTTCAGTACCAGGGTTAAGTAGGATGCATTGAGAGAAACTATATGGCTACAGCATCAAGCCATAGCTTTGCAGTCACTCTTGTACCTGCAAAATGCGATAGCACAAGTTTAGCACCCAATAGCCTAGTTCCATACAAAGTGTGCAAAAAGTGCCTCAAGCCCTATCTAATGGGAAAATTACAATTACATCGTGGCAAACGATGGTGCTACAGCCCTCAAGATAAAGCGAGGCATTTTAGTTACTCTATCCTTAACAAAGCCCATATACATGCCTAATATAAGCATGTATTGCTAATTAATGAGTCTGCTTGCTGCCTCGTTTTTGGCAAAAAGTTAAGATTGTATGTTGACACCTATATGCAAATCCTTATAATGAGCATCACTTACAGCGAACCAAGTAGCAGTAAGTAATTTTTGGCGACTTAGCAAAGCGGTTATGCAGCGGATTGCAAATTCGTGTAGTCCGGTTCGACTCCGGAAGTCGCCTCCATCACAACTCATTTACGAGTGCCTTAAAGGCGACTTAGCAAAGCGGTTATGCAGCGGATTGCAAATTCGTGTAGTCCGGTTCGACTCCGGAAGTCGCCTCCATCCAAGAGCTGTTAAAGCTCTTTTTTTATCCCCTCATGTTGTATCTAGCAATAGCATACACACACTAATCTAAAAGCCCCATTCTCACAGCTACAAGATCAATGTGCAATTGCGCAATCCTATGACCTTGCTTTGATTACAGCGCCCGCACAAACTGCATAAGAACTGAAAAGCCCCGCAATTGCGAGGCTTAAATAAGGGATTGAGCTCAATTAATTGAGCTTAGCAATTAATAATTATTAGAGGCTAATGCGGCCTTCAAGCTTGGCAGAGAACTCACCACGGCTATCAGCTACACCCTTGAGACCTACCTTAATTTGCTTAAGGATCTCAACATCAGCGCCTAAGGAAGTAGTAAACAGACCGCCATCACGAGCGGAGTAGAGCTCACCAATGGAGTCGTACTTACGCTCTACAGACATAGAACGATATTCCTCATTCCAGTCATCAGCATCAGCAAGATCAATTGCGTACTTCATATCACCGTTGAAGGTAAGGTTAGCAAAGTCACTTAAAGCAATTGGCTTGCTGTTCCAAGCTGCCTTAACAAAAAGTTCGTGTGACTGCAGGTTAGATGCACGAATGGTTGCATTGTTAGCGCCTAACTGACCATTCTCACCAATACCCTCACCGCCTACTTCACGGAAGTCCTCGTGAGTAAAGAAGGTATTCACCATACCACCAGTCATTTCAACGTTGCCGTAGTTGCTTAAGTCGAAGTCTTTAAACAGCTCAGTTGAGAAAGATAATGAGAAGCTATCAAAATCAGCGGTCTTACCTAAACCTTCCTTGTTGTTACGCTTGAAGCTGTTATCAGAACCTACTGCAGCAACACCAGAGCGAATACCAACATAGTCAGTATCAATCTGTAATCTGTAGCCAGCAATTAAGCTTGAAACATCGTTCTCTGAGCCGTTGGCATAGTCGATGTTGGAATTCATGTAACCGAGCATAGCAGTGCCCTTGATGTTTTTGGCAAACTGCTGATCGATACCTGCAACTAAAGCTACATCAAAGGTATCGTACTCAACTACACCAGCATTCTCGCTATCTAAGTCATCATTCTGATAAACAAAGATACCGCCCTTAAGCGCACCTGCTGAGCCGATGATCTGACCACCTGCGCTATCTGAGCCAAAGGAGCCAGAGATATAGCCAGTCTCTTTTGCAAACTTGTCAGCAATACCGTTAACAGTATTAGCACGGTTGCGAATCTGGGTATTTAAGTTTGCATAGTCACGATGCTTCCAATCAATTGCCTTGAAGAAGATATCGTGCTGATCTAACGCACCCTCATACATCACGTAGATGTTGGAGTCATCATGGGTGATTGAGGTATAGCCCTCAGACAGAACATTAGATAAAGTAAGCTTAATACCAGTATTAGTTACTAATGTCTGACCTTGTCTACGATCTGGATTATTTGGCTCTGCTGGATTTTTCTTATGAGATGTATATCCCACCAGATAGACATCTTCAGTTAGATTATGGGTACTGGTCTCTACAACTGCAACATTCTTTGGAATGTATGGCTCGTCAATCTGAGTCCAGGTATCAGTAGCCTCATCGTACTCAAAGCAGAGACGTCGCATAGTTGGATCTTTTGCAGGATCTTTTTCTGCCAACTCATTACGTACAGCTAGACGAATCTTACCTTTGTAATAGAAGATATTGCTCTCTGAAGTATTTGATACAGTTGGGGCATTCATGGAGGTATTAATCATCTTAGATACTGTCCATGTCTCGCCATTATCTTCTGATACCATAAAGCCAGAAGTACTTACAGAGCCTTTTGGTGCTGTGTCTTTAGTGGTAGCAAATGCCTGAATCGGCACATAGATCTTATTGTTATAGACCATACCGCCACCGGGACCTTGGAAGACAATTGAATAGTTATTTCCTGCGGCTTGTCTGTTAATTTGCCCCTTGATGTCATCATAGATGCTCTTGCTTGACCAAGTCTTGCCTTGGTCTTTAGAAGTAAGCATCACAAAATCAGATTCCTGCTTTGTTGTATTCACGCCAGTTAGATTATCAGGATTCTTTTGAGCAAAGCCGCCATCGCCTAAATGAACATTGTTACGAAGACCAAACATTAAGACGGTATTGGTTGCTTTGTTATAAACTAATGCTGGATCAGTGGCCAATGACATATATTTTTTGCTACTTGCGCCATCACCACCAGTTTCAGCGTCAATGATAGATAAGTCACTCCAAGTTAAGCCTCCATCGTAAGAGATCTTGGTTGATAACTTAGTTTCACGTACAGCTCTATCAGAGAAAAGATCTGACCAAATTGAGCCTGCGTAACGAACGTCAGCTGCGGTGATCAGAACGCCATTGCCCATAGATGCAATTGCTGGGATACGAAAGGCGATGTTGGGTCCTACCTCGCCTACTGCAAAGAGCTTGGCACCGGCTCCATGGTAAATATCCTGGTAATCAAAGTAATTGGCTGCGTGGGCAGATGAAGCAGCAAGAAGTGATGCTCCTAAAGCAAAGGCTAAACGTGATCTTTTCATGACAATACTCTTATGCAAAACTTGATGGAAATTTTTTCCAAATTTTTCAAAAAACTTAGCATAAGATTTCATGTAGCCATGCTAATTGACTATTGCTCATTACACATATCGATCAAAAGTGTTATCTAGATCTAAATTTTGAGATTAAATTTATGTCGCCCTACTTCTGTGCAATGTAGTGTAACACCGGATTTTGTGAAACGTTTCCAATTTGCATACAGATACAATCATTATGTATCCATCTAGCAAAATCCTATATCTAAGCGATTTAATGGATGTACCGGCAATAATTTTTACAAATTCTTAGGCCATCATGTGCCACAATATTCTAAATTTAAGCACACTGTATTTTATTGATAGTGTTCCATGCTAGTGCACATCATTGTGTGGAAATAGCTCTCGTCGGGAGCTTTTAAAAAATTTACAACTTTTGTTTGCTAAGTACCAAAGGCTTTGTTACATTGTCACTGTTAGCTACAGCTAACTTAAATTAGCCTTAGCAAACGTACGCTAACCTGCTACAGCTAAACAGACTGACATTGCGAACATAGGCGGTATGGATTAAAACGACTCCAGGTGACTAAATCCATATTGATAGCAACATATGCTCTCCTGAAACTAAGAGCAACTCATCTTTGTAGCTATCCGACCGATGTACAGCTGTAGCAGGCTTCTTTATTAGACCCTAACCTGCCTAATCCCTTGTCTATAGTCGAGCCTATCTTTTTACCTAGCCATTGGCTCTTACGCTTCTTAGCTTACTCGCCTACTGCAATAGCTACCTTTACAATGCCCTTGCACTTGCAGTACCTGACTTATTTTCTGTAGTTGTACACGACACTAGCCTTAGACACATGAATGTCTAAAGCTAATGTATTTGAGTACAACACTGCTGTGTTATGAGCCGCTTGACGCAGTGTAGTGCTTTTAAGTGCTGTGTGATTTTGGCCTATTGTTTTAGATGTCGAGGTTCATGGCTTTGACGAGCTTGATGCCATTTTCAGTTAGTAAGGCGACCACGGCAATGCGGCGTACCTTGTAGTTGGCAACGAGCTCGGCTGAACGACCTAAGACCTCGGCAAGAGGATTATTGACGGTCATAATCAGCGACATCGCTCTTTTTACTGCATCTTGCACTTCAGAGAGATTCTTAATTGTCTGAATCTCTAAGATGATGGCACTATCGTTATTCCATACCGTAAAGTTGCTATGGCGCATCTTGCCTGTCTTAGGACCAGAGAAGACTGCTAACTGTCCTAATAAGCCTTGAGAGTCGAGCTTGCGCAGTGATTGCTGTCTACTATCATCAGTATGCTCGACAGGCTTATTTGAGAAGTTTAGTGAGTTAATCTTCACTGAGCTAATACGCTCTTGGAGTGCTCCTGGCTGCTCTATATCGATCTTCTCAATAGCTCGCTTAAGTACGGTAGCTGCCTTATCAAAGCAATCGCGGCGATTGTATTTACGCGCTAACATCATGTAACGGCGTAAATTCAAAATCTTATCGACCGACAATGGTAAAGAGTTTAAGTGCTCAAACTCAGCCTCAAGGTTCATAGTTGGCATACGCTTTTTAAGCAATGCCTCAACCACAGACTTCACTAAGAGCTCTTGCATACGACGACGCTCTTTGAGCTCTTCTTGTCGTGCGTTGAACATCGACTTAGATATTAATCGAGCATCCTTCAAGATGGTGTCGATATCAATATCTTCTTGTGGCTTATTGCTTCTAGCCTCGGTAATAGCGTACTTAACAGCTTGCGACAGATGGTACTCAGCCTCAATCGTGCTTAAGAAAGCTAAATGACTATCAGTTAAAGGCTCACCAGCTACACTTGCAGCCTTTAAGATGCGCCAAGTCTTGGCAATTCTAGCAATCGACTCTGGTGTTACCCATTTCATCTCTTGCTCATTTTGACGATCAAGAGGAGATAAGTCCTCGTAAGTAAGACCATTTATATCATCATAATGAGTCCTATAACCTACGATGGCATAGACGGCCTCTAAAATGAGTTCAAAGGTGCTTTCAAAATAGTCATCATAGAACTCTTCTACGAGATCTTCATCGGCATAAATATCATCAAACTCATAGTCAGCACCTGGCACTCCAACAATACGCAGATTGTTAGCTGAGATAGCCATAGATGCAGCCTTTTGTGAGCGATCATTGGCCTTGGCAATAGCCTCATCTTGAGCAATCGCAATCTCGCTTGGCAGACCCATGACATTATCATCAGGCTCATCTGACATTGCGCTATTGCGTGCAGCGGCTGTTATTGCTGAGGCTATAGCAGATGCTGTTGCTGCAGCATGTGCTGCTGCAGCAGTATGTGCTGCCTTCGCATCAGCTGTGGGATCAGCGGCAGTCAGTGCAGCTTGGGCGGTCTGCCCCGCTTTGGCTGGATTAGCTGCTTGTGCATGGCTTGCTTGGGATGCAAGAGCCTGGGCCTCGGCTTGGATTTGAGCAGAGGCTTTGCCTTGCTCAGCTTGCAGGGCCTTGGCGCTTTGATCTGAGAACTTGACGTACTCTTGCTGATGGTTCCAAATCCAGCCACTTAAGAAGAGTAAGCCTTGATTGGTAGCAATATCAGCGAGGTTTTGCAGTCTAAAGTACTTATCTTTAATGCTCTTAGAGGCGACGATCAGATGTACTTGATCCTCAATTACTGAGTACAAGTCACCACGATCACACCAATCAGGATTTCTATCACGCTCTAAGAACACCTCAATTTCAACCTGACGCTTAGACATGTCTAAGAAAGCATCCACGTCGATGGTATGGGCGATCTTATCTAGCATGAAATCTAGATAGTGAACTAATGAGAGCTGTTCTGTCTCCTGAGCTAAGGTCTTAAGACGATTTAACTCATAGTACAAGAGCTCATATGACTTAAAGTTCTCAAACAGATACTTAGCCTGACGACGTAAACCTAAGAATGGAGCATAGTCGATGATAAGTCTTTCTTCATCATTGCGTGCATGATCGATAATCTCAAACTGAGCATCAACATCTTCTTGCTCTTTATTAACCTCAGCTTCTAAGTTCACATACTCATATTCAGATCTAATACCTAAATTGCGGCACTTACGAATCGAGTTTGCTGCAATACCAGTACTTGGTGCTGTAGATGGATGAGCATTGACTGTAGTAGAGCTCTTTGCTGCCTCAGGCAGTGCTGATGGGGCTGCAGCTAAGCTAGTATCAGAACTTGCTAAATCCCTACTCTCTAATGCCATCTGAGTTGAGGCAGAGATGGCGGTGCTTTGAGCTTCTGTCTGTGGCTGTAGATTTGCAGCACTGTTAAAAGTGCTACCACGCTGTACACGCACACGACAAATAGTCAGATTGCTGTACTCATTAACTGGGTTAACGTTACTTGATTGACCTGATGCTGCCTCTTTAAGTGGGTTATTGGACTGAACCTCACTTACCTCAACTGAGTGGCCATTATCACCACTGTCGGTTGGTGCGGCAGTCTCCTGATTTTCACCCTTGATAAAGTCTTTAAGCAGAGCTACAGCAGTGTCATCCACGGCCTTTTGATAGACCGTATCTTTATCTTTGTCGCTTGCACTATTCTTTGCTTGCGCATTGACCTTGTCAGTGGCATCTGCTGATGCTGCTCCCTGATTGTTTGAAGCGTTTGATGCTAAGGCATTATCCGCATCGGACTCTTGAGTATTGATGGCCTCGCTTTGGTCAAAGGCAACGCCATCATTCTTTCTAGAGGCACTAATTTGCTCAGCAAAGTCTTTAAGAACAGTGATAGCCTCACGCAGATTGACGATCTTTTCAGACATAGCAATGCTGCGCATATGTGCGTCATGGGCCTCATCACGCTCTTTAGCATCGTCCTCTTCAGACATGGAGCTAGCAGATGCACGCAAGCTGGTATCTTGCATGTCAGGATCGGCACTAATCTCCATATGTGCCGAAGCGACGCCCTTGGAGGCTGTCTGCTCATGCTGGCGCTGTTGCTGGTGCGCATGCTGATTCTGGCGCTGAGGCTGCTTTGCATTGCTATTGCTGTTGCTATCGGCAGCTTGCTGGTCAGGGCTGTTTGCGCTTTGTGCAGCGGCATTGTTATCTACTGCTGGGGTATCAATGTCTTTAGCGTAATCGGCACCGCGCTTGAGGCGTGAAACAATGATATTGCCTAGTTCATTAATGGTGTTAACACCCTCTTCAACTATGGCCTCTTTTTCATTGTCGCTCTTACCATGGAGCTCTTCTTCAACCTTGAGAACCTTTTGGAATTCCTCATGGTTCTTGTTAAATTGCTCAAGGGTAAAGCTTGAAGCTTTTACGAACTTATCGTGCTCACTGACATAGTCTGCAAAGTTATCGCCACTAGCCACGAGCTCGCCTAATTGTTCTAATGCATCTAACTGAATAGCATCATCGGCACTACGAGCCTTCTTAGACTTACGCTTAGCGCTACGAACACGTTCTTGAGCACGGTCTTTAAAGGTCTCAATTACACCATCTTCAGGTACATCGACTACACGAGAAGCACCGGCGATATCGCTACGCTCTTCTTCAGCATTGCGCGTATCAAAGGCAATACCAATACTGCTAATCAGCCTCTCTAAAATGGCGTCTTGCTCATCAGAGACATTAACCTTACCTGAGTCTTTTAAGTTGGAATAAGCCTTCTTTAAGAGCTCTTTAATCTCTTGCTCTTCAGCTAGCAGCTCTTGCTTAGACATATAGCCTACAGGCATATCTGACTTATCGTCACTATCCTTATCTAAGCTCTCTTCTGCCTTGCCATCTGATAATTCGTCAAGCTCAAAGACTACAGGACAAACGACCTCATGACCTGCCTTGATAACATCAGCAAAAGCCTGGGCCTCTTGCTCTTTGGCAAGTAAAATCTCTTCATCCTTGCTTAAGCTAGAGTGCTCGTTACCAATAGCAGCATGCGCCATTGCTCTCTTGGAGTTAGCAGCATTACTCTTACACTTGCCATCTTGATCTAAGGCTTCATCATCTTGCTTGGCGGCATTAGCGTTTTGCTTAGCTCTTTGTTCGCTGAGTAAGACGATATCGCTTGCTTTGATCTTTGGATTATCCACAGCTGCGATAATTTCTTGGGCACGCTGATCATAAGCCTTAATATCTTCACGCGCCGCCTCAAGCATTTTGGCGGCATTAGCATCACCATTAGCCGCACGTTTAGCTAAAGCACGCTCTTGACGACAAGCATCATAAAACTCAAGCTTGGCATTAGCAGCAAGCTCAATCTTTAAGGAGCGATCATCGCTCTTATCATCGGTAGAGTCTTTAGTATCTGCTGAGTCTTTAGTATCAGCTGCAGCTTTGTTTTTGCCTAAGCGGTCATTGAGCTTACGCTGAATCTCCTCGTCATCCTTTAAGATGCGATCGGCTGCTTTCTTGGCAGTAGTAGAGACGCTATCGGCTAAGAATGGCACATTAGCACCAGTGGCAATACTTGGTGCAGTAGCGTGGTTCATGGCGTAATAGAGATTTAAACAGGCAGTGATGGCCTGAGAATCTACAAAGTCAGAACGTCTATAGCTAAAGCTATGCACCACAGTACGCAGATTGTTTAAGAAAGCCTTGAGATCGCCATTAAAGACAGTCTCATTATCTGCAATCTTTGGCAGTCGCTTGTAATCACTATGAGCATATAAAGTCTCTAATACCGCATGCTTTAACGACATATAGCTTTCGTAATTAGGCATTGTGGATAAGAGCTCATAGTTTTCGTAGCGACAAGTGGTTAAATAACCAAAAGCTACCATCAAATGGCTTAGCGTCATGCCTAAAGGCATACGACGCATCATCTCGCGCTCTTCAGGAGACTCCATGTTCTGGCCATTGCGGCCACGTACTGGCGCAATTAAATCGATTTTGCCATCAGCAAGCTCATCGGTGATAACACCCATGGTCTCTTCGCTAAAATCGCTTTGAGCGGCATTATCCTCATCCTTTACGGATGCATTAGACATGGCATTGTTGCTAGCGGCTGCTTGGCCATCTTGTGACTTGGCACTATTGGCACCACTAGTTTGTGCATTATCACTAGCAGATGGAGCTGCAGCTGCGTCTTGAGCGTTAGCGTTTGAGTCACTTGGCTCATTGGTCTTGTTGGTAGCAGCTGTGCCGTTACCCTCATCGATAGCATTGGCCTCTTGCACGTCTAAATTTGCATTGGCCATGGCTGCAGCGGCTTGTTGCTCGATTGCCTCAATGCTCTCACCAACTTCATCTAGATAGGCTTGGATAGTGTTGCTAGAACTATTGGTATTAGATGGCGAGCTCTCTTGATTTTCTGTTGCCTGTTCAAGTTCATCCTCATCATCGATGATGGCAAATGGACTCTTGTGGCGCGGGGCGCTCTTTGACTCGCTCTCTTTGCTTGCTTGTGAGGATGACTTGGCGGCAGCTGCAGCACCCTGTGCTTTTGCTGCATCCTGTGCACTTGCAGCGTCAGGTGCTGCAGTATCATCGGCGCTTTCATAAATGACTGAGCCACCTGAGTTTGAGGCATTCTTTTGTGGCAATACCTTAGCGGCTAATGCCTTGGAGACACTGCGCTCAGTAGGCATTTGCTTTTTGATTTCGTTGAGGCGATCTCTAATATAGATCAGACGCTCGTTAATGAGCTCAATCTCTTCGCCCTTGTAGCCTTGGCCTTTGGCCTTGATGATTTGCTCTTTGAGCTCTTTGAGGCGATATAAATTACGCTGCAGCTTAACAATGCGGTCAATTACTGAATTTGGACGCAGTGCATTTGGCAGTGTGGCGTTCTCAAGTAAGACGCGCTCCTCACCTTTAAAGATATTGGAGAGCACCTGCATAAAATCAGCAATACTGCTGCCGCTAATATCAAAGGCATAGCGAACATCAAGCGGAGCTGAGCCATAGCGATATGGGGCAAAGCCATACTCAGGATGGCGCAGGAAATTCACCACCGACACGGCTGCCATAGTGCGGGTCATACGGTCAAAGCTAAAGTTGCCGTAAAAAGATGACAGCAAGCTAGCAAGCTCTTTAGTGCTCTGAGGACAAGAGCCTGAGACAAAGAGCTCTAACATGGATAGTGAAATGTGTCTAAAGCTACTACGCGCATCATCATGCATGGCAGCAAGGTCTTTGTCCTTGTACTTAGCATGAATAGCCTGCATATAGGAAAGTGCCTTAGACATGTATTTGGACAGCTGAGGAGACAATAAATCTTCTTCAGACACACCAATCATTTTGGCGCATTTAGCTGAGTAGCTAAACTTCATGTCCAGCTCTAAATCATTTGGATTGCGCTCGCGCATGCCGGGGCCAAAAGATTCATACGGCATGGTGCTAGTAATTATGATATGTCTAAAGACATGAGCATATGTGCCTAAGATGGTGAACAAATAATGCATCACCTGGCTTCTACGATTGTAAAGGGCTGGCTCATAGGCAGTAGCTAACAGTGGCGCATCAAAGTTATCGATGAGCAACACACGGGAGCGGTGCTCACAGCGTGAGAGTAAGTGCGCAATATAAAACAGCGATGACTTTTCAGAGGTCTGGCTTGGGATATAGGAAAAGTTCTCGTTGATTGAGTCTAATAAAGCCACACCACCATCACTAAGCGCATCTTGCTGCTCAAAAGAACCATTAAGCTTATCTTGCACAGCACCATGGTCTTGGCCAGGCTTGCTAGATTTATTTGCTTGATTAGCACTGTGGAATGAACCACCTTTAAGCGCATGCTCAGTGCTGATATAAGAGGCCTTAGCCTCGCCTCTACCAAGCTCATCAATGCTCTGATAGTAAACATCAGTTTCACCATTATCAGCATCACGGCTAGCATCATCTCGAGCACTAGCCTCATCCTGAGCACTAGCATTATCTTTAGCACTAGCCTCGCTCTTGTCGCCATTAGTTTTAGCACCTGCACTAAGAGTTGAGAGCGCCTCTAAAGAGGCAATTAATTCCTCTTCATAGCGATCAGCAGCACCCTGAGAGCCCGCGCTGTGCTTATCACTGCCTGATGCTAAGGATAGATCATCTGCAGTAGACTCAGATAAGTTAGATCCATTAGCTTTGCTGCCTGCAGCTGCAGCACGGCGTTCTGCATCAGCTTGGCTCTCTAAATTGTTGTGCTCTGAGCTAGTGGTGCGGCTTGGTTTGATAGCTTGCTTGCCAGAGGCAATTTGCTCGTAGAAAGCGGCAAAGAGAGCTGAGCCAAAGTCGTCTTTTTCTTTGTTATTTGGTGAAGAAAGGAGCTTGAGATTCTTAACGCAGGCGGCGGTCTTGGCGTTAAAATCGAGCTTTACTGGGAATGGAAAAGCACCAATGAGCTTTTGCATGTCAATACGAATGACAGGCAAAGACTCATCAAAGCCCTCTTCATAAACTTTAGTGCCCTTGAGGCGCTCCATATCGGTATACATGGCCTCAATGATGTCGAGCAAGGTGCTCTTACCAAAGCCATGCGGGCGCAAGATATAAGTCTTATGGGACTCTTCGTCCTTTAAAAACTCTTTAATGAGCAAGGTCTTATCTATAAAGAGACCTTCAGTAATTAGCTTAGTTAAAGGATCATGTACAGTCTCCTCCTGAGCCTTATCAGTGGCCATGAGTTCATCAACCTGTACTGCTAAATCTTCCTTGCTCACTTTTTCCGCCTACGACTGTTTTGACCACTAGATTCATCACAGCGATGAATCTTTACCTTGCACTATGCTCTCAGTAGCTAAAGAAAAAGCTTTTAGCTCACCACACACTGCGTGCACAAGCACTCATATTAACCTATGAGTTCATTAAATAGTTACTAGATGTAAACAAATTGCATCAAGCCTTATTTTACCTAGCTTTTGACGCACAATCTAACCTTTGCTCACTATCTTTTTCACCAATAAAAAAGCCGCATCAAACGATACGGCCTTTTTAAGCGAAAACGCAGCAAATTAAACTAATTAGCTTGCCTTAGTGGTCTTGCTAGTTTTGGTTTTTGCAGTAGTTTTCTTTGCAGTTTTCTTAGCTGCAGTGCGCTTAGCGGTGCTCTTAGCAGCGCTCTTAGTGCTCTTAGCGGCACTCTTGGCAGCACTCTTAGGAGCAGCCTTGCTTGCGCTCTTAGTTACACTCTTAGCTGGGCTTTTTGAGGCACATGCTTTGGTGGTCTTTGCACAAGTACGCTTTGCAGATGCGGCCATCTTAGAGCTCTTTTGCTCAGCACGACGGGTCTTGAAGAAATCAGTTAAGATTTGACCACACTCAGACTCTAAGATACCACCCATGATCTCAACACGGTGGTTGTGACGATCGTCATCAGCTAAGTCAAACACTGAGTTGCAAGCACCAGTCTTTGGATCCTCAGCACCGTAAACGATAGCCTTGATACGTGCGTGAATACATGCCATGACACACATGCAGCATGGCTCTAAGGTCACGTACATGGTCAGATCGTTTAAACGATAGTTGCCCATGGCAATACCTGCACGACGTAAAGCCACGATCTCAGCGTGTGCAGTAGCATCATGGTCAACGATAGTACGGTTGCAACCACGAGAGACAATAGTACCGTCGCTAGCGACGATAATTGCGCCTACTGGTACTTCACCTAACTCTTTAGCCTTGTTAGCCTCTTCAAGAGCCATGGCCATGTACTTTTCATGGGTAGCTTGATCTACTACCTTAGGAGCCTTTACCACCTTAGCTGCAGCACTCTTAGTGGTGCTCTTCTTTGCAGCAGTAGCCTTGGTTGCAGTGCTCTTTGCAGCAGCCTTGCTAGCAGTTGTCTTTGCAGCAGCCTTTGGAGCTGCCTTAGCAGCTGTGCTCTTTGCGGCGGCCTTTGGAGCAGCCTTAGTTGCAGTTGCAGTTGCAGCGGCGGCCTTTGGTGCATCCTTAGCAGCAGTGGTCTTAGCAGCAGCCTTTGCAGCGGCGGCCTTTGGTGCTGCCTTGGTGGCAGTTGCCTTGGCTGCAGTTGCCTTTGGAGCTGCCTTGGTGGCAGTGCTCTTAGCTGCAGTTGCCTTTGGAGCTACCTTGGTAGCAGTGCTCTTTGATGCAGTTGTCTTTTCTGCGGCGGCCTTTGGTGCTGCTGGCTTTGGTGCTGCTGGCTTTGGTGCTGCCTTGCTCTCAGATACGGTATCTGCCTTTACCTTAGTCTCAGTCTTCTTGACTGTCTGGTTCTTGCCGCGTGGCTTTCTTTCGATCTTGGCATTGCCGCTCTTTGAAGTCTGCTTAGCGTGAGCAGCAGCCTTGATAGCACGGCCTGCGGCTAAAGAGGAGTCGCCATCTTCACCAACAGCAATAATTGGAGTCTCTGACTCTTCAAAGACTAAACCAGTCGCGGTGCGAATGATCTTGATAGTACGGAACTGAGGGAACATCTCAACAAACTTCTTTGATGGGATGACCTGACCGTAAGCACCAGTACGAATCTCGCCAATACGGTAACCATCGTGGGTACGAACTTTACCGCCCACAGTCTCGCAGATAAATGAAAGGACAGTGTATACAAAACCGCCCTCACCGCCATTGCCTGGTTGACGATTGAATTTTAGACGCCTATCGGTTCCGATCAGTTCTCTGAATTGTTGTTCATCCATAACTTTTCTTCCCAACTGACTTGTTCCTTGTTCTGCGGACAGGCGTTATTTACGGTAAATACCCTGTCTGAGGTAGTGTGATGAGAGCTTAGAAAGCTACTCATACTTTAGTGAAGGGTTTACGGCTTAGTGCTAGTTAAACGCATAGCCTCAAAGGCTTTAATGTGTTCTAGCAACTCATACCAGGTTATTGCTTTTTCTAGTAGCACTTAAGCTCTCTAGATTAAGACTTGTTAATTGATAAAAACTTAGAAGAATAAGATTGCAATCCAAGTTAAAGCGGTTAAACACAGCATCACAAAGACAGCTGCTGAACCGATGTCTTTAGCTCTACCAGAAAGCTCATGGTACTCATCGCCAATGCGATCAACCACAGCCTCAATTGCAGAGTTTAATAACTCCACAGTAAAGGTAAGCCAAGGCATGATTACTAAAAGCAAAAACTCTACTGCACTATCAGCAAAGACAAAAGCAAGGATGGTTAATACTATAGAAAGTGCCAGCTCTTGGCGCAGCGCTGCCTCGTTCTTAAGTCCTGCTTTAAAGCCCTGCATACTATACTTACCTGCATTAAAAATACGAGTAAGTCCTGTAGCACCAGGTTTTGCCATTTGATGTAATCCTGTATCAATCGAAAATCAATATTGCATCAGGCACACGAAAACTAAAGTTAGTCTTACAACTTCAAGCAAGAGTAAATCGTCATTTAAATAGCGCACTAAAGGCTATTCAAGGCAGCAAAGTTTAAATACAAACTGAGTGCATACTCATGTATATACAGCACCTTAGATATCTTAAATTAAGGCGCGATCATCACTCACACCATCTAAAATAGCTAAATCTAAGCGCTATATACAAAAGCCAGGATCGCTAAGATCCATATATGGCTTAGCCAAAGTCGTTATCGTTGCACTGATAACGTCTTAACCGCATATACAAGCGGTTTTTACGTACTCAAGATCAAAGATCTGATCTTCAAAAACAGCTTAAAGATCATCAAGATCACTGATCTCATGGGCTGATTATAGCAAAAGATAACCGATCACAGGAAATGCACATACCATCGACGCAAAATTTTTGTGAACTTCAGCTAATTAACGCCTAGGATCAGTCCCCATGATCCTACCCATACCAGGATCAGTCCTTACGATCCTGCCAACACCACATATACCCCATGATCCTAAGTAATCTCCACAAGCCTAAGCCGCTCAGAGCCGCCCCGCGATCCCAATAAGCAGCATCTTTCCGTGCAAACGTTCTGATCCCACGCCACGTAAATATGCATCGCTTAAGCTTCATGATCGCAGTCGATATGCCACTTGCTTCATAAGACATATATGTTCTCAGCGATCACGCTCTCATACCGTTATCTAAACACGAGGCATAAACGCAAGAGCGCCCGCACACACCTGCTGCTACGACAAGCGAGATCAGAGGCTCTGCATTGTGCCCCAAAACAACAAAAGCGATCAGCGCTTGTACTAGGATCATGCAATCCATAGTCTTAGCCTCTGATCGCTTTGAACATCCTTTGCCTAAGTCACGGGCATAGCATCGCGCAATTGCAAAGGAGCATAGCCTAGCTACATGCTTAAGCTAGGCACTTACACTAGCTTAAGGTACTGCTTGCGCTTGCTTTATGGCTAGCCTGGTACTTGCTTTATGGTTAGCTTGATGCTTGGTACTTAGATTTGGATTTTTACTGTGATTTGGACTCGGTTTTGACAAACTCTGATAAGGCCTTTTCGAGCATCTTCATGCCCTGATGGATTTGTCTATTGCTAATGATGAGTGGTGGAGTAAGTCTAACCACATCAGGATTGGCAACTAAGACAAAGAGGCCATATTTGGCACACAGCTTCTGAATAGCACCAGACTTGCCTAAATATTCCTTGCTAAGGTGAGCTCCCACCATTAAGCCTTTGCCACGGATCTCATCAAAGACACCATACTTTTTGCCAAGCTTGGTAAGGAGCTTGTGAATAAGCTCGCCCTTTTCTCTTACTGAGTGTAAAAACTTTTCATCGCCTACGGTATCGACTACATATGAGCCAACGGAACAGGCAAGAGCATTACCACCGAAGGTAGTACCGTGAGTACCAGGGGTAAAGTGCTTGGCAAGCTCATCGCTAGTTAAGATCGCACCGATTGGCAAACCTGCAGCTAAACCCTTAGCTGTGGAGAGAATATCAGGACGCACGCCTACTTGCTCAAAAGAGTAGAAGGATCCTGTTCTACCCACACCAGTCTGTACCTCATCAAAAATCAGCACCGCATGGTATTTGTCGCACAGCTCTCTAACCTTTTTGATAAAGTCGATATTACCCTCAATAATGCCGCCCTCACCCTGAATAGTCTCTAAGATAACGGCACAGGTCTTATCGCTAATGGTTGAAGTAAATGTATCGATATCATTGTATGGAATATGGGTAATGCCACCAGGGATTGGACCAAAGCCTTTAGAGTATTTCTCCTGACCACCAACGGATACAGAAAAGAGAGTACGGCCGTGGAAGGAATGGTAAAAGGAGATAATCTGATCTTTCTCTTTACCATAGTTATCGTAAGCAACACGACGAGCAAGCTTGAGAGCAGCCTCATTTGCCTCTGCACCAGAGTTAGTAAAGAACGCTCTGTCAAAGCCACTAATGGCAGTGAGCTTTTTAGCTAAAGTTAAGGTCTGATCGTTTACAAAGATGTTACAAGCATGAATAAGCTTGCTGCATTGCTTCTTGATGACCTTGGTAACGCCCTTGTGATTATGGCCTAAGCAATTAACTGCAATACCTGCAGTCATGTCTAAATACTTATTGCCATCAGTATCGTAAAGATAGCAACCTTTACCCTTCTCAAGCACCATTGGTAATGGGCTATAACAAGGAATCATGACCTCATCAAATGTCTTTCTTGTAACTTTCATCGTTATTCTCTTCTTAGCTGCGCACTAGCTTTAGACATACTCATCAAACTATCAGCCACCGCCACTCAAGGCTAGCTATACGCCTTACTTGGCGTGGTCGCATGTATCTTCTTTAGCGGTTAATTGCTCCGCCCGCACCCTCATGCTTTATTTGCATGTCTTGGCTTCATGGATTAGCTCATCCACAGTGGTTATCGCTTGGCTGCATGAACACTAATACTCATGCAGCTGTGCAGTGCTTAGGCCCTCATCTGTGATGAGCGGATTTGTATGTGTTAGCTTTGCTGTTTGTTTGGCTTAGTCTATAACTCGTAGGTTAAATGTATTAGCTGGTGATGATTGTTTTGATCTTTTCTTTAGAAGTTGAACTCATATGCAACTTCATCACAGCAATGTCGCTTTGGACATTTGTCGCAGTCTTTTAAAATCTTCTCTGGCAGAGCATCAATGGTGGTTTTGGTAAAACCTACCTTGCTAAAGAAATTTGGATTTCTAGTCAGAGCAAAAACCTTCTTGAGCTCAAAGAGCTGAGCTTTATGAATGAGGAACTCTACAATGGCTCTGCCTTGACCCATGCGTTGAATATCTGGGCTAACGCCTAATGAACGGATCTCAGCAAGACCAGTATCGTAAACGTATAAACAGGCACAGCCTAAGACCTCGCCGTCTTTTACGCATACAGCAAAAGACTGAATGTTTCTAATGAGATCTTCTCTAGAACGAGGCAGATTCTCACCCTTTTGAGCCCAGTAGTTGACCATCTTTTGCAGTGAATCGATGTCAGAAAGTCTGGCCTGACGTACGGTGAATCTAGCGGTATTGTGAGTTGCAAGAATGTCCTGCACCTCATTCAAAGCAGCAGCAATATGCTGCAGCTTCTCATCAGAAAGGCTGTTGCTTGCATTAAGCTTGGTGGCGTATTGATAGAGCTCATCAATGCTTGCACCATGAAACTCATCGCGATAGACAAAAGGGATCGCTTCCATGTTCTTATTATTTGCCATAGTAGACACTGCGCTTAAGTGGTTGCTCATTCTTAAAATCCTGTTTGTTTGATTGTTACCCACTTCAAAACCATACTTGCATCAACAGAGAGCGTGCTTAGAACTTGCTTCCAAAAGTAGCTGCACTGTGTTGCTTTCTTATGTGCTAGCTACTTGCTGCTCATGCTCCCTTGCTCTTAGCTACTTTTCTTGTCCCTGTTCTCATGTAACTTAGACATCTATGTGCTGCTTATAATGCCTATCTTATGTAGCTACTCTTAACAGGGCGCGTTCTGTGGCCATGCTATAAAGAGAACTGCCATGCCTTAGTGGCACTGACACTGGTATACAAGCTTGCATCATGAGCTTAGATCTAAGCAGTGCCGTATTTGACTTGCCCTTAACCTTAATGACGCTTATTTGATGATGGGCTTTGTGCTTGTGAAAGCCCATTTGGATAAAGCCATCGGCTCTAAATAGTTAAGCTGTCTTAAGATCATGCTGTCGTTGGCACGAGATGCTCAAAAGGTGCTTTGAGTCTATGGTTTTGGGTAAAAAAATGTTTTGGAGCTTTGGTTGCTCTATAAACCTAATGCCTTAGCTGCTGCCTTGTTCATTAGGCTGAAGTGAGTCTGATTTTTCTTACTTAAGCTGTTTGCTTGTGAGTGTGAAGCTGCAGCTAAAGTCTATGTTTGAGGCAAGATGTCTAATGCGATTTAAATACTTGGCTGCTATCGTCATTAGAGCTCTTGCATCTTTAGATAATGTAGAGCTATCAGACCTGAACTGAGGTTCCGATTCGTCGGAGCTTGGAGAGATTGTGGCGAGCTTGCTCATCGAAGATGGAGGCAATGAAAACGCTGTTGTTGCTTTGCTCGGCAACAGCTAGTGCATTTTTAACCTTGACTGCCATGCCATCAGTAATAACCTTAGCGGCAATCAACTCTTCAATGTTCTTAGAGTCAATCAATTCGATTACCTGACCGTTTTGGTCGAGTACGCCTTTTACGTCAGAGAAGAAGACGAGTGGGGCTTTAAAAGCAATAGCAATAGCCGCTGCTACTTCATCTGCATTGATGTTGTACAGCTTACCTTGCTCATTAATACCAATGGAGCAAATGACCGGAGTAACGCCCTCATTAAGAAGAGACTTTACTAAGGAGCTATCTTTAACGGTGCATGAAGCAACTTGACCAAATTTAGCCTCGTATGGGGTTAAGGTACACAGATTAAAGTCAGTACACAACAAACCCACTGCATTAAGACCATGTGCAATAGCCTGAGCTTGCAATACCTTATTACACTGACCTGCCAAAGCTGCAGTGATGTAAGGCATGTGCTCAGATGGGCTTACTCTAATGCCATCAATCTTGCTTGATTGAATGTCAAATGCACCGAGAATTTTGTCGACTTCAACGCCGCCACCATGCACGATGATAGCTTGCTCATTATGAGTCTTAAGTTCCTCAAAAAGAGCGCCTAATGCTTGAGAGTCATTTAGAGCCTTGCCTGAAAGCTTAACAATTAACATCTTTAAATCTTCCTACGCCAGCTAGCGATAAGTAACAACTAGCTATCTATTGTGTCTAAGCATTTGTACAACTAGAGCATGGCGTAATTAAGATGGCCTAAGTTACAACCTTTTATTTAGCCTATGTAGGCCTTTTAGTGTGGCCAACGTTGGACTTTTAGTATGACCTTAGGCTTACCTAAGGTGGAGCCATCAAATACCTTGCCTAGCACTGAGTTTGATTACAACAGGCATCGGCATCGCGGAAGTTTAAAGTGAATGTTCATAGCTTCAATAGCCTGAGAGGCTGCTCCTTTCAAGAGGTTATCAATAGCTGAGGTGATTACGATGTAATCACCATCGCGTGTGTATGAGATATCGCAAAATGGCTCGTGCTGCACATCCTGAAGCTTTACTGTACCGCTCTTAAAACGGACTAAGGAATTAAGCTTGTCACAGTTAGCACTGTCCATCTGACCATAGGCGCTCTCATAGGCATTTTTAAGCTGCTCATCAGATACACCGCTTACAAGTTTGGCGGTGATGGTGGCTAGAATGCCTCTTTTGAAATTGCCTAAATGAGGATTGAAAATCACCTTGGTTTGAGCGTACTCAGCGATCTCTGGCATATGACGGTGATTGAAAATACCGTAGGCATTTAAGCTCACCTCACAAAATGAGTTGTTGAGCTTTGCTTTTCTACCAGCACCTGAAACGCCTGAAACTGCGTTAATTACCACCACCATGGACTCATCTAAAAGACCATTGGCAGTTAATGGTTTGATCGCAAGCTCTGAGGCAGTTGGGTAACAACCTGGCATGGAGATTAAGGATGCCTCCTCAATCTTCTTTGCATCTACCCAATCAACAAGGCCATAAACACGCTCTTGTAAAAGCTGAGCTTGTCTTTGACCATACTCAAAACCGTAGTATTTTGCGAAAGTATCTTTATCAGACAGACGGAAAGCACCAGAAAGGTCAATAACTACAATACCGTTATCAATAAAAAGTGGTGCTAAATCGTGACTTACCTTGTGGTCAGTAGCAAGGAAAATTACGTCACACTCGTCTTTGCTTAAGCCCTGAGCTACTTGTTCATCTAAAGGCTCTAATGACAGCGCACACTTTCGTCGCAGGTTGCCATATAACTCACAGATAGCTTTGTTTGCATCAACACTCTGAGCTGATACGAACAAATGAGTAATGACTACGTCAGGGTGATTTGACAGTAAGCGAACTAATTCACCACCTGCGTAGCCGCTTGCTCCTGCAATGGCAACTTTAATCATCAGATAATATCCACAAGGCAATCTACAAGGGTTTAAACATTCAACAATCAGCTCAAAACGAAGTGCTAGGAAAGCTTGTATGGAAACTCATGCACTTATGAGCAAACACAAGTAGTGTTTAACCAATTTCAATGTGAACCCAGCACTTCGAGGCTTCTATTGTCTGCAAATCAGCTTATACTAAAAATCCCTAGTCACCCGCTAGATGCATCAAAACAAGGCATAATCAGCTAAATTTTTATAAAATGCCCACAAAAAGTGCACAAACTCCACTCAAATCCGATATATATCGCAATTGATGCACAATAATCCTTACCTAGCAGCCCATCACCCGAAACATATCAAAAACGGCCTTTCTGCCACCATAATGCTGCTGTTGCTCTTAAATATGGGCATCTAAGTGGATTGCTGACTTGCTGCTAGAACTACTTTGCCATCATCACCAAGCTTATCAGCTCGATATTCAATAATGGTCTTTTTATGCTCATCAACTCTAGCCACACCGCCTACTTTTCTTAACTCATTAGAAATTACAATGCAGTAGCGCAATGGATTAGCATTGAAAAGATCCCCCCCATAGCTTTTCTGTACAATCTGATCACAACCTAATTTTAGTTTGCGATCTATACTCTCGCCCTTCCTAGCAAGCTTAAATTCTACTATTACATCCATAACTAAAGGGTCAGAATTTTGTTTATAAATAACAAAATCCATCCTACCAAAAGCAGAACTTACCTCACGAGCAGCCTTTACACCTGAATATTGCAGAGCATTGACAATAACAAAACTAACCACATTTTCATAGTTATTGTCAGCAAACAACTCCCAAGGAGCTGGACTCAGAATAAGGTCTATTAGCGCAGCAACTGCACTGCCACCTTGGTAAAAGCTTTTAAAGACTTCTTGATAGTTTTTGAAAAGATAAGCATAAACATCTCTAAGACCAGACAGAGCGTTGTTTGAGAAACCATGCTTATATATAAGTTCTGCCAGAGTATTAGATACCTCATAATTGGCAAATCCTAACCAAGCTTTCCCACCCTCAATTTGGCGAATGCTTAGATAACCTGACTGAAAGAGGACAGCAATGGCATTTTCGAAACTAAGATCATCAAAATTCTCTAATTCGACAGTCAGATCTCCTAATAAGACCTCAATTAATCTGGACTTGTCTAAGTATTTTTCTTGCGCACAGATAGATGCGTTAAATACAACATACAATGACGCCAAATAATCTTGAACGCTCGAGCTAAGTGTAGGTTGCTCATTATGTACATCGCCATAAAGTACTTTAGATAGATTCTTTATTACTCCTATCGAACAACACTTGAGCAGTTTGAGTAGAAATGTACTTTTGGCACCTGTGTCAACCCAATAATTTTCGAATCCTATCTCCGGCATTTTAAGGAACGAAGTAACACTAACTGGGGAAAAAACTCTTGTTTGACACAGACTATTGTTAGAGAAAAGATATCCATCGTAGCTGTGTGAAAGACGTTTCATCAGCTCAGCACGACTTAAATTTAGTACCTGCTCAGCATGACTAAGCTCCTTATCAAAGTAGTGCTCAAGCTCGTCGTGAGTAAAGCCGCAACATGTAGCATACTTATACTGCAATGATATGTTGGCAAACTGATTTGCTCCAGAGAAAATGGATGTCTGAGCATACGAGCTAACCCCAGTAATCAAGACGAAACGGAAATCCATTTCTTTGATAGTTGAGAAGAAGTTAGCATATACCCGCAATAAATCATCTACAGACTTACCGTTCTCAATGCTATACGTAAGCGGGGCATCATACTCGTCAATTAGCAATACCGCCTTAGTTTTGCAAAGAGGTCGATCACCATTGAAGAGCTCTGTATGCTCTTGCATAAATTGCTGATCTGAAAGCTTATCTAAGCTTTGAGTAAATAAGTAATTAGCTTGCTGCATCAAACCGACATTGCTTGGCAATTCAAGACCAAAGTAATTGGCATAAGTATTTAGCTGCCAAAGCAGACCTCTTTCCAACTCATCAGCAGATAAAGGTCTAATATTGTTCCAGGAAAACTTGAAGACAAAGTAGCGATTAGGATCGTCCCATTGAGTGTGGCAAGCTAGGCCTTCAGTTCCCACTGTTCCTTTGGAAAAGAGATACTCTAAAGTTGAGACTAAAGTGCTTTTGCCCATGCGACGTGGGCGAGCTAACAAGCATGAACCTTGTTCACGAGCAAGCGTACACAAAGGTGCTGTCTTGTCGACATAGACCATATCGCCTGTTATAAATTCTTTGAAGCTTGCAAATGAACCTGAGTTTATCTTACGTTGCACCATCTTCCATGCTCCATTTACTGATATATAAGGCCATTAACAGCACAATAGTTACTCATGTCAATACCAAAAAGTGATCATCTTGACCACACCATGATACAGCTTATAGAAATGAAATGCGCGAACTTTGATTCACCTTGCAGTTAAAAGAATTGAGTTAGATCTAACTAATCAGGCGTGGCTCTTTGCTATTTGCCAAAACGATCGTAAGTTGTGGATAAGAGAGACAATCACAAATATCTATAGCTTTTTGGCTAACTATTGATTGAAAACAAAACACAGTTAACAAACTAGATACTGAACGACAAGATAATTAGGCAAAAACGGCTGGATCGATTATCATATTGATATTATTTTTCACTTTCGCTTCAATCTAATGCCTCTAAGCTAAACAAGACCTCAATTACGTGCTCTTAGATCTTGTATGACTTCACAAAACTCTTTAAGCAACTGTATAGCGCTTATGTGTTTGTGATGCATCTTGTTAGATGCTTGGTATTTAGGCTAACTAAACTAGGACATTACAGATGGGCAACATTCTACGCTACTCTACAACCATCTTAATTTTGCTAGGCATCGCTCCAATGCCTGATATCTACTATGCAGTGATGGGCTACACAGTATCTATGCTCTTTGTCCTCATCGCAGCTACAGATATCAAGTCAGGCAACATCATCGGCGTCTTCTTATGCTTAGCACTTGCAGGTGTGTACCAGCCGTTCTATCCAATTGAGATGAGTAATGTATTGTGGATTGTGGTTTACTCTGTCTCTGCTCTGTGGCTCTTAGTTGAAATTGCTTTTATTGCAAACCAAAAGCGCCGCAAAGAGTTTTGGGATAAGCGCCAGCGCGAGCGCAAATATCAGTCAAGCACCTTTGACGAAGACTAAGTAAGCTTCATCCCTTTCTAGCGCTACGCTATCGCCGTAGCGCTCCATAAACAAACCTCACTCATAAATCCCACTCCCTTGCCCAAACCTTAAGCACTATCTGTACTGATCTCAGCCCACCTTTCTTTAGCGTATGCGATTTATGGCGCTATAAGTTCACTTTGCTAAACAGTAGTACACGCCTGAGTTTTACTGCAGCCCATGCTCGTGAGTCCATATTGGTCAATGGCTGAGTGTGCTTGTTTTGGTTGGTCTCTTAGTGTGACCAAATTGTTCAATTGCCTAGTGTGCCTAAATTGGGCGTGGGCTGATCACATTTTGCTCATATACAAATCTTGATGATCTTGCAGCTACACTGTATGGGCGCTGCTGTAGGCTGCGCTATGTAATGGTTAGAAACTGTGCCTGATGGGAGATAAAAGATGAGCACATTGGAGCATTTAAAAGCATTGGTTGGTTTTAATACTGTCTCAGCAACTAAGGCTGAGCTCGACCAGTCAAACTTAGCCATGCTTGAACATATGGCAGCTCATCTAAAACGATGCTGTTTTACTACAGCTTTGTATGAGGTTCAGGCAGGCAAGTACAATCTCATTGCTTTAAGTCCAGCCTTTGATAAGAAAACGCTGCAAACTAGCGACAAGCTTGGCCTGTTACTCTCAGGCCACTCTGATACTGTGCCTTTTGATAACAACAAATGGACTAATGATGCCACTGACCTTACCGTGCGTGATGGTAAAGCCTATGGCCGTGGCTCTTGCGATATGAAGGCATTCTTAGCTTGCTCGATGCAAGTGATTGAAGATATGCATGCTAAGTTTGGTAATGACTATGCTGCCTATCCTCGTGTTTGTCTCATGGCCACTTGCGATGAAGAAAACTCCATGTGTGGCGCTATTGACCTCAAACGCCTCAAGCATACTCCTTTAACTGCGAATAACTTTAGCAAGCTTGAAGTTTCAATCCCTGAGGGCCTAGATTTAGGTGCCGATGATCTTGCTGATGCTTTTGTTAATAAGAGTTTTGAGCTCATTATCATTGGTGAGCCAACACTGCTGCAGCCTGTAGTGGCTCACAAAGGCTATATCGCTAGAGAAATTTGCATTAAAGGTGTGTCCACCCACTCATCTAATCCATCTTTAGGCATTAATGCCCTCGAGTTCTCATCTACAGTGATTCAAGAGCTCAGTGCTTATGCAAACGAGCTTAGCAAGACCAATCGCGACTCTAACTTCCTCGTGCCTTATGCCACCTTAAATCTTGGCTACGTCAGAGGTGGTCATAGCTTAAACTCAGTATGTGATGAGGTAGTAATTGGCTTTGATATGCGTCCAATGCCATCTCATAGTATTGCCAAGCTCAATGAACAAACAGATGCACTCTACGCTAAGCTTAATGACAAGGCTCAAGAGCTCTTTGCATCTAAGTTAAGCACACCATCCATTCGCGCCAAGATTCCTAGTGCCAATGTAAATGCTTGCAAGAGTGAGTTAGTAGGAACTGCAAAGGCTCAGGCAATTAGCGCTAAAGATGGAGATCTTAGCGGACAGTTCATTTCCATGAACATTCCTTTTGCTGACATTCCATCCTTTGCCAATAATGATGAGCACAGCCTGAGCATTTTGCGTCGACATCTACCTGAGGATGTTACCTTTGACTACGTCAATTACTGCACCGAGGCCTCTTTCTTACAAGACCTTGGCCCTGTAGTCATCATTGGCCCTGGCTCTATCGATCAGGCTCATGGTGTCGATGAGTATGTCGCTCTTAGCGAGCTTGATCGCTACGATACTTTCCTAAGCGCCCTCGTTGATGACTTTCTCTAACAGTACGGCAGGGCTAACTGCATTGCGCTAGTTGTGCGGCCAGCTTATATCCTTGCGTTAGCAGTGCGGCCGTGCTTATAGCCTTGTGCTAGCAGTATGGCCGGTATAACTGCATTGTGCTTGGAGAATGGCCGTGCTAACTGCCTTGTGCTAGTTGTGTGGCCATGAGCAAAGGCAATGCATACAAATGTGCACTAGTATGCATTGTTGGCTGCTGTTGATGCGCTTTGCGGGTGGCTTGATAGATACGAGATGGCTATGAGGGTGATTTAGCTTGTGGCTAGATCCACAGTGGGCCCATGTCCTCATCGTGGATTGGTAAGTTCCAGTGATCTTCGTAAGTTACCTTAACTAAGTACAGGCCCTCGGCTTGGGCTGTTGGGCCGGCGAGATCGCGGTTGCGTGCATCAAATACGTCTTGCAGCCACTGCTTGTCCTTTTCTCCATTACCCACTAAAAGTAAGGAGCCTACGATATTGCGCACCATGTGATGCAAGAAAGCATTGGCTTGAATATCAAAGATGATGTAACGACCACGACGCATCACTTTCACAAAGTGTACATTACGGCGAGCATGAGGATTTTCATCCTGCGCAGACTTGAATGAAGAGAAGTCGTTTTCGCCTAAGAGGATTTGTGCAGCATCTTCCATGGCCTGAACATCGTACTCTCCACGATATAAAGACACACCAGCACGTAAAATACCTGGGCGATAATCAGAGTTTTGCAATATATAGCGATAGCGACGAGCACGAGCAGAGAAACGCGCATGGAAATCATCAGGTACATGACGCACCCAAGTAACGGCAATATCATTAGGCAGTTTAGTGTTAGTGCCTAAGAGCCAGGCTCTATCATTACGCTCATTGTTCACATCAAAGTGAATCACCTGACCTGTAGCGCTCACGCCTGCATCAGTACGTCCTGCACACTTAATCTCAATTGGCTCTGCAGCGATGATGGAGAGGGCCTTTTCAAGCTCATTTTGAATAGCCGGTGCATGATATTGACGTTGAAAGCCTGAATACTTCCAACCTGAATACTCAATTCCCATTGCAATGCGCATTACTATTTTTCTCCTGCTGCAAATACGAAAAAAGCGGCCTTAGCCGCTCTTAAATGTCTCTAAGCGCTCATGGCCATGCCACCTGATTGCATCAAGTAATCGAAACTAAAGTCCTCGAAAACTGTATACAAAGAATCTGGTGGCGGCACATTATCGCAAAAATAAGCGCTTTGCAAAAGCTATCTAAAACACCCGCATCAGCTTATAAGCATTAGTAGCTGATGTAGCATCGATGCAGGCGTTCTTTTAATAACAGCTTGATGTTGAGTGCTTTAGTCGACGGTATGATCGCCTATAGACTCAAGGTTAACCGCGCTGCTCTTGTCTAAAGTGGCCTAATCTTGGGCATTAACTTTAGATGGTGTGGCTTCAGCAGCGGCTGCATTAACTTTAGATGGTGTAGCTTCAGTAGCTACAGCATCGCTCTTTGGTGTTGAGGCAGTGGTAGTGACGGTATTGCGAGCCCTGTCATTGAAGTAGATACCAGAGTTGACGCGGTTATAGCCCTCATTGAGACGATTTGAAAGCTTGCCCTCAATCTTTGAGACTACATATACAGGACGTCGCTTAACCTCTTCACTGACTCTTCCTAAATACTCGCCTAAAACGCCAATGGAGATAAGCTGAATCGAGCCTAAGAAGAGCACGACACACATTAAAGAGGCATAGCCTGGAACCCTAACACCAAAGATCAGAGTCTCAAGGAGAATGTATGCCATGTAGACGAATGCAACTACGCCAACTAAGCTGCCGATATATGACCAAACGCGAATTGGCAGAGAGCTAAAAGATACGATGCCATCGAGAGCAAAGTTCCACAGCTTCCAATAGTTCCACTTAGTGGTGCCAGCAGAGCGCTCAGGACGAACATATGGTACGCCCTTAGACTTAAAGCCAGGCCATGCGTATAAGCCCTTCATAAAACGATTGCTCTCGTTTAAGTTACGCACAGTCATAATGACCTTGGAGTCAATAAGACGGAAGTCTCCAACATTCTCAGGGATCTTTACCTTGCCAGAAAGCTTGTTAAAGACGTAATAGAAACCGCCTGAGGAGATACGCTTAGTATCAGAATCAGAGGAGCGATCTGCACGAATACCATAAACAGTATCCACATCCTCACTACGCCAAATCTTAATGAAATCTAAGATAAGCTCAGGAGGGTCTTGCAGATCAACATCAATCGGCACCACTGCATCAGCATCGCACAGGTCTAAAGCTGCAGTCATAGCAGCCTCTTTGCCAAAATTACGTGACAGCTTGATAAGCGCAATACGCTCATTGCTCTGCATCATTTGCTCGATGATCGCAGCTGAATTATCCTTTGAGCCGTCATCCACAAAGACAATCTCAATATGCTCCAGTACATCGTGGAGCTTTTCTTCTACAGTGGATACGAAGGTTGCTACTGTCTCTTCTTCATTGTAGACAGGTACAATCAAAGCAACCTTGTAATCATTATCATAGCGAGCCATACGACTCTCCTTGCTATTAATCTTTGATCTTTAGCCCTAGCTTTAATCATCTGCCTTTAGCTGCATATACCTTAACTGCAGCCTCCTTGGCGATGAGTTAAAAATTTGGTGCTAGTCGTCAGTTAAGAACTCATGACGAGATGATGGATTGTTCTTAAAGTGGCCACCGAGTGCAGTGGTGGTGGTAGATGAAGTTGGATCTTGTACACCACGGGCCTTCACACAGTAGTGAGTTGCAGTAATGGTTACTGCCACGTTCTGAGTATCAAGCAGAGTTTGCAGTGCCACTAGAATTTGTTGAGTAAGGCGTTCTTGCACTTGAGGACGCTGAGCAAAGAAACGCACAATACGGTTAATCTTAGACAGACCAATAATCTTAGTCTTTGGCATGTAGGCTACTTTAGCCATGCCATCGATAACCATAAAGTGATGCTCGCAAGTTGAGGTAAAGGAAATATCCTTAACCTTGATCATCTCATCGACCTGCATCTTGTTTTCAATCACAGTGATGTCAGGGAATTTAGAGTAATCAAGACCAGAGAAGATCTCATCTACAAAGAGCTTGCCCACACGCTTTGGGGTCTTAATTAAGCTGTCATCGCTTAAATCAAGGCCTAAAGTCTCCATCATGGTTGTCATGCACTGAGCGATACGCGCTCTTTTCTCGTCATCGCTAAGACCGTTATCTTTAAGTGGTGTCTCAAGACCATGCTCGGTCAGTGCTTGTCTAACCTTGATAGCGTGCTCATTTAACAGCTCATTACTCATTACCTGCCACCTCTTGTTAACAAAATGGCCAGCATGGAGTTGGCCTGTTTAGACTCGCTTATATAGCTTGATTGTATTTTGCTCAAAACGCTCTCTAACTCGCCGCCGCTTAACTAAGTCTATTCAATGCGCTCTAAAGTTAGCTCTGCACTGAATGGTTAAGTTAGCGCATTCAAAGCGCTCTTAAGTTAGCCGTGCACGCATGGTTAAGTTGGCGCATTCAAATTGCTGTTAAGTTAGCCCTGCACAGCATGGTTAAGTTAGCGCATTCAAGGCGCTCTTAAGTTAGCCGTGTACGCATGGTTAAGTTGGCGCATTCAAAGCGATCTTAAGTTAGCCGTGTACGCATGGTTAAGTTAGCAGCTACGAGAGAGATGCATGAGCAAGTGAGATAAGTGAATTACGCAATAATCTATACACGAGAGTATGCATAATACAACAAAGCTCACATTTTCACACAGATTATACGCGCCAAAACCTTGCCAAAACATAGCAATGATATTAGTGCTCAATTAGCTAGTGATAAAAGCGAAGCAAAAAGTGTTTTTGCACATGATGTGCGGCGTTAGCATGAAGCGCTAATACTTGTTTTTGCGTGAGGGCGCGGTCTTTTTAGAGCTTATGGTTGGCTTGAGACTGGGTTGATTTGGATTGGATTTTGTGGGGCGTGGTTCTTGGATTGGATAGCAGTAAGAGCGCTAGCTCTTACTGCAGTTATGATTTGATTTGCTTGAGCTAAAGTTGCTTTTACTGATCTGGGTCAGCTGCAAAAGTTGGCACTGCCTTTTCGTAGGCAAAGTGAGTAGCAAAGTGCTTGAGCTTAAACTTCTTGGCTAAGTGGTCGCCTAAGAGGTTAATCGCTTCTTGCTCGGAGGCATGATGGCCGCAGACAAATACTACGGTACCAGTTTCATTTGCCATGTGGAAAGTTTGCTCATTAACATCACCAGTTACTAAAGCCTGGAATGATGGGCACTTGTCATCATCAAGTAAGAATGAGCCTGAGCCTGAGCAAATAGCTAAATCGTCGATCATCATGTCCTCAGTGATGTTACCAAGTACAGAGATCTTAGTATCTAAACGATGGCATAAAATAGCCACAATCTCTTGAACAGTTAATGGCTCATTGAGCTTGACGCGCATGCCAATAGAGTCTTTTTTGCCTGGCTCAACGTAATCAACAACATCACCGCCTAAGATATGGGCTAAGAAAGCGTTGTTACCAAATTCAAGGTGAGCATCCATTGGCAGGTGATAGGCAACAAGATTGATATTGTTGTCCATCAGAGCCTTAACTCTCTGATAGTAGTTACCAACTAAGCGTGGATCAGCACCTTTCCAGAATAAGCCGTGGTGCACAATTAAAGTATCAGCGCCAGCTTCAACAGCAGCATCGATGGCCTCTAAAGATGCAGTGCAAGCAGTTGCGATCTTCTTAACCTCATCAGAGCCAGCAACCTGCAAGCCGTTGTATGAGGCATCACGAAATGCTTTAACGTCTAAAGTTTCATCAAGATAAGCAATCAGTTCTTTAAGTTGCATGTCAATCCTCACTCACATATTAATTTAGCCATCAAGCAGCTAATTTAGCGTTTTCTAGCGCTCCATGTTAAGCAATTGTTATCCACGTAGCGCTAGATTGGTGCTTGAAAGTAAGCGCCAAGCAGTTAATTGTTCTTTAGTTCTTTAGCTGCAGTCGATGAGCTTGTGGCGCTAAAAACTAAAGAGATACGACCTTACTTTGAGTACCGCACAGCTTGTTAATCTGTGGCACTAAGTTATTGAGCTCATTTCTGTTGTTGGAACGACCGGCATAAACGCGGTACAAGGTGCGATTGCCATTGCTATCAGCAACCATGTAGTAAGAAATACCAGCACCCTTGAGCTTTCTTACGATATTGTCTGCATTCTCTTTCTTGCCAAACACGCCTACCTGAACTACAAAAGACTCAGATGGGCGAGTACCTGCTACTACCTTAACACCCTGAGGGATTGGCTTTTGAGCTACAGGAGCTGCTGGTGCTGCAGGAGGGTTTTTCTTAGCATTATTAGCAACTAAAACCTCGGTCTTTGGAGCTGCTGGCTTTACCTGTGGAGCAGGCTTTACTGGAGCTGGAGCTGCAGCTGGCTTTTGAGCAGGACGAGAAGCAGTTAAGATCTCATGAGCACGCTCAGCCTCTGACTCTTGCTTTTTAGCTGGAGTATTGGCTGAGAAGTCATTCATGACTACACCATTTCCAATGGATGCATTCTGACTCTTGCTTGGAGCGCCTAAAATCTCCACACCCTGATTTGGCTGAGCATTGTCTGGCTTTTTGTTGCTAGCTAAGTGGTTTTGCTGTTGAGCTGATGGCTGCTTTTGTACTTGAGGAGCTGTCAGAGTGCCACTTTGACCGCCTAAGGCTAAAGCTTGCTCTAAATCAGGAGTAGATTGAATCTGCAGCTGACCATTTTTGTCCTTGATAGCGCCATTTTGATCGACTGCTACGGCCTGATTGTTCTCACGGGTCATCATATCCTTAGACAGGATCACAGGTAAGAAGATCAATACTGTCGAAGCAATGATTAAAAATCCAACTATTCGGTTTCTCAAACTAGTACTGATAGCCATATCAAGCTCCGCTGCTCAGACGAATCAACAATCTACTAAAAAATCTAAGGTTTGCGCCTACTAAAATCAGTGTGACGCCACTAAGTGTGGTACATGTGTTCGTACTATCAATTTCATCAAGCACAACACATCTCTACAAAGAAAAAGCAAAGATCTTAAATGCTAATGCCACGATCTTTAAGATCATGCCCTTGTGGCGCGATCTTCTTTGTAGTTATATAGTTTAGCGCACCGCGCCCTGATCCGCATTAGAAAATCTCTACTGAGTACGTATTTGCAAACTTTAGCACAAAGAATTACCACGATCTGTCAGTCAATAATCTAGATCTGTAAGTCATGCTCATATAACAAGGCCTCAAGTGCCTACTTGATCATAGGCAACCTTGAGGCCTGTTTAGCTAGTCCATACACCTTGCTTGTAGCCTTCTTCCAATACGCAGTGCAAGGTGAGTGGTGGCGTAGCGTGCAGCTAGCTTAATGCTTTGTGCATTGTGCTTTGCGCCTGGTTGCTTTGCTAATTGCGGATGTGCGCTAGGCAAGAGCGCGGCTTGCCTCGGCTACGGTAACAAATGAGCCCATCACGATGATGGTGTCATCCTTAGTCGCATCACTCTTAGCCTGCTTAAGGGCATCAGCTACGCTATCAAATGACTGCACCTTAGCTGCACCATTGGTAAGCTTAGTTAAAGATGCTGCTAAGCGCTCCTTACTCTCACCACGTAAACCTGGCAATGAGGCTACGTAGAAGGCATCAAAGCTTGAGCTAATGACCTCAAGTACGCCCTCAATATCCTTATCTTTGAGCATACCAATTACGGCAATGCGCTTGTGATCTGAAGCTTGCTGAGCTTGATTGGATTGCCAAGCTTGCTTATCTTGCTCAGCGTGCTCACCTTGCTTTGCATTGTCATCATTGGAGATGGTGGCAAGGAGGCGGTCACGTAAGTGCACGGCGGCTGGGACATTGTGGGCTACATCTAAGTAGATGTCTGGCTCAGATCCTACGTGCTGCATACGACCTGGCAGTACGGTGTCCTTGACTGCATCCTCAATGGCCTTGAGCGTGCGGTAGTCATTTCCAATGCCAAACATAGCATTAAGCATAAAGATAGCCTTTAATGCTAGTCCTGCACAAGCTATTGGAACCTTTGGATAAGGGAAGAAGAGCTTGAAGCTCATGGACTTGTCGCGATAGCAGATCTCATGGGTACGGCGCATTGGAGGAGCAGAGATATCGTAATCTTCACTTTGCTCACCACCATCTTGCTTTTCCACCACTTTAACGTAGAACGAGTCATTCTCGTAAAAGGCGGTAGCGTCCTGCTTCTTGACGTTAATCATGATCTCGCGACGAGCATCATCGTCCATACCACTACCCACGATCACGGAGCCGTAAATATTGATAATGCCGGCTTTTTCATGAGCAATCTTTTGGGTGGTGTCCCCAAGTACCTTCATATGGTCAAGGCCAATTGAGGTAATGATGGCAATATCGTTGTAGAAGATATTGACGCAATCTAAGCGACCGCCTAAACCTACCTCAAGCACTAAGAGCTCACATCCTGCGCGTAAAAATGCTCGCATGGCCGCTAAGGTGGTGATCTCAAAGTATGACAGCTCAACAATGTCATTCTCTAAAGGACGAGGCATGCTTTGAATGGCCTTGAGCGCCTCTTTAGTCTCATCGGCAAAGCTTGTTTCAGATGAACAACAAGAGCATGACTTGTTAGCACTAGAAGTCGATGAGTTAGCACCTGTCTCTTGATTATCATTGCACTGAGAGTCGCAAGTACCAAAACCGCAGCTATCAGCGCCTAAGTACTCGCGCTTGTGATCCTCACTGTTAAAGGAGTCGCTGTACTTATCACTTTCGCTCTCTTCTTGAGCTTCAGCCTCTTCACGGGCATCAATATAAGCCTCATCATACAGTGCTTTGACGCTATTATCGCTAAACTGAGCCTGAATAACCTCGCTTAAGCACTGCGATAAGAGCTCATCACTGATGTCAACACCAGCAATCTGTATGCGCTCATTGAATTTAAATAAATGAGGTGAGGTAAACAGACCTGTTTTGACATTAAGGTTGTTCATCGCTGCAGCAATTAAAGCTGAGGTTGAGCCCTTTCCATTAGTGCCGCCTACAGTAACAATTGAGGTCTCGCTTACGATTAAGTCCTCAAAGAGGTGCATACGCATGGCCACTTCACGAATACGATCATGGCCTAAGCTCATGCAATTTGGATCAATGGCATTAAGGTAGTCTTCCCATGCCTTGATATCCCAATTGCTACAGGTGCTATGAGCTTGCTTTAGAGCATCAAGTAATGCTTTGGCATCACGCTGAGCTACCTCACCACCGATAGTTTCATACTGAATCATACGCAACCCCTAAAAAATGACATAAATGCCGGCAAGCAAATATAAACACCATGTGCCCAATGTTGGTAGCCATCAAGCACGTACCTAAACCTAAACTTGTAGGCTGAGCATACCCCGCCAATTAAACAGCTAACACCTAGTCCTAGTGCGTTATAGACTAAGCATTTGGACTATGCAAACATGCTACATTACGCGTCAGCAGTCATAACGCATTGTGCGCTGCGAGTGGTCAGGCATGCTAATGCATGGCGTCCTTAGCAATACGCGTTATGCGCTGCGCGTTATCAGCTGTGATAACGCATGGCGTGCTGTTCTCTGTGCATTAGCGCTGCTATCTGCGCGTTGTGGGAATTTAGCCTAAAAAAAGCAGTGTTAACTCATTGAGGATAACACTATTTAAACCTTTAGAACTTAACTATAGCCATGGCTCTATTGTGCCGTGACTTTGTTAAATTTTGTAGGCTAAAACAAAAAGAGCCGCATAATCTGCAGCTCCTTAGTGACTGCACTGTCGCAGTCTAATGATAATTAGTTTAAGAACAAATTATCTTAGTCTTTCTTGCTTTCACGACGACGTGACTTGCTTGGCTTGTCATCAGACTTTTGTGCATCGTCTGCATCAGCCTTAGCAACAGCGGCGCTCTTCTTGTCGCTCTTCTTAGCCTCAACACTTAAAGCTGCAGGAGCTTCAGTAATCTGAGAGTCGGCCTTAACAAAATTAGAGCCATTTAAGGTGTAGCCCATCATCTTAGCGATGAGATCAGAGATTTGATCACGCATGTCCTTACGGGCAACAATCATATCGATAGCACCCTTTTCAAGTAAGAACTCAGCGCGTTGGAAGCCCTCTGGTAACTTCTCACGTACGGTCTGCTCAATTACTCGAGGACCAGCAAAGCCGATAAGAGCATTAGGCTCAGCGATATTTACGTCGCCTAACATAGCTAAGGAAGCTGATACACCACCCATGGTTGGGTCAGACATTACAGAGATGAATGGCAGATGTGCATCATTCATCTTAGCGATAACAGCAGAGGTCTTTGCCATTTGCATTAAGGAGAGTAAGGACTCCTGCATACGAGCACCACCGGAGGTGGAGAAGCAGATAAGAGCACGGTTCTCATTAATACACTCATGAGCTGCTTGGCAAAAACGTGCACCAACAACTGAGCCCATGGAGCCTGCCATGAAGTTGAACTCAAAGGCACACACAATAACAGGGATACCCTTTAAAGTGCCTTTCTCAACAACAATAGCATCCTTCTCGCCAGTGGCTTTCTGAGCTGAGGTATAACGCTCCTTGTAACGCTTTAAATCCTTGAAGTGTAAAACGTCATGCGGCTCAAAGTTTGCGCCGATCTCTTCACGATTACCATCGTCCAGGAATGCATTAATGCGAGCACGAGCCTTAAAGCGCATGTGATGACCGCACTTTGGGCACACATTGAGATTACGCTCCAGCTCTGAGCGATACAGCACTTGTTCACAGGAGTCACACTTAGTCCAAACTCCTTCAGGGATCTCGTGCTTGCTATTGCTGTTAAATAACCCCTTGGCACCTTTGGCAATTTCATCCATCCAGCCCATAAAAAGCTACCCTCTTTTCTGACCTAAGATCTGGTCTACATGCAACCTAGATAGTCTAAAAGTAATTGAGACACTTAATTAAGCTTCTACTTGTGCTTAACTGTGTCTTTTAGACAGCAAATAGTTTGCAAGGTTAATTGAGTTACCGACGTACTGTGGTAACAGAATACTTTAAGACAGCCACATAAATACCGTCTTTAAGGTGCTCTATCTTCTGATTTACATCAGGACTTACCTAATTTAGGCACTAGCACCTAACAAATTGCAAACACTGATTATATACAAAACCGAGCAAAAGCGCACCTATTGTGCAACATGCACGACAAAAGCCGATAAACAAGCCATTTTGACAAGGCATTTCAACCAAGAACAGGCAAGATGGCATCTAGCGCACAAATTAAACATATATCACTCAATGTTGCGCTGTGATTGTGACAAACTAAGTGTAATTATCATCCATTTTTTACAAGTTTAGGCAAAGCTCTTATGTGGCTGTGTCAGTAACAACTCATTTTTGTAAGGTTGAGACTATGCAAAAACTCTATTTAGCAGGCGCTGCAGCACTCTTTGTCATTGGTATTAGCTCAACTGTAGCCTATAACTATCGCTATCATCTGTACGACTTATTACCATCAACTGATGAAAGTGAGCTTACTAATACTGATGGGCTCATCTACGATAAAAATGGCAAGTTGTTCACTGGCCGTGTTAAGGACTCTACTGACACAGGCTATAGCATCTACAGCTACAAGGATGGCGATTTAGATGGCCTCAATGTCGTGTTTAGCGAGGGTAAACTCCGTGAAATTGGCCATTGGGTGGATGGTAAGCAAAATGGCCTGTTTGAATCATGGAATCAAGAAGGCATCCTCATTGACCACGGCACCTTCAAAGATGGTGAGCGTGATGGCCAAACCGTGCAGTACTATCCTGATAGTGGCAATCTAAGAGTCAAAGCTCAGTACAAGGCTGGCAAACTAAATGGCATGGTAGAGCAATACTATCCATCTGGCAAATTGCAGTTTAAGCACAACTTTGTCGACAATCAGCTGCACGGCACCGCTCTTGATTATTACGAAAACGGAGTGCTCAAAAGTAAGGTTAACTTTGAGCTTGGAGTGCAAAACGGCCCGTACCAAACTTTCTCTGAAAGTGGCAAGCCACTTGAAGAAGGCTCCATTCAAGATGGCAAGCGTCATGGCCACTATAAGACATACTTCCCTGACTCAGACAAGGTTGCTATGGAAGCAAACTTTAAGCTTGGTAACTTAGACGGACAGATGATTAGGTACCGCCCTGACGGCGCTAAGGTCGTGCAAAACTACGTCAATGGCAAGCCTGATGGATATCAAAAAAACTACAGTCCTGATGGCAGACTCATGGGCGAAGTTGAGATGAAAGATGGTCGACCAACAGGCAGATTTAAACTCTATGACCAACAGGGCAATCTTGTAGAAGAATCAGAAGGTATCAAGAACTAAGATAGAGACCTTTTAGAGAATACCGAATACGAAATCATCATCGATGATGCTTCGAGTGTGCGCTCGATTAGTAGCATCTAGTGAGAGCACGATTAGTATCGATGACGCATCTAGTGAAAGCTCGATTAGTATTAATGAGCTTGATGAGGGTAAGTGATTCAGCGCTAGATGTGCTATTAGATGCAAGAGCCCTGATTGTCGCCAATGCTGCAGCATAAATGCGAGCACGTCATGATGCCAGGGCTGATGATGGATGATCTTCAAGTTTAGAGCACGCTCATGGGCGAGGGGAGCGTTTATTTGTTTGTTATTTTTGTGGGAGTATGAAGTAAGAAGGCAGCCGAAGCTGCCTTAAATCGTCTAAGGGAAAAGATATTAAGGGTGAGGCACATAAGTCCCTTGTGCTTATGTGCCTGTGAAGTATTACCGCTCGATGAGCTGTAAATCGGCAACTACAGGGCGATGGTCAGAGATGGAGGCCCAGTTAATCTTGTTTTCTTTTGAGGTAGGCACGTGTACAGTGCGAATATGCCATCTTTGACCGCGCGAGGTGAAAATATGGTCAAGATCAGCCATTGGATTTAAGGCTGGCCAAGTGCGCATCTTGTAGGCCTCTTTATCCACCACCGGATCCCAGTAACGCTGCAGTTCAGCGATGTTTTCTGAGTTGTAAGTATCGTTGAAGTCGCCAGCTAAAATCTTAACTTTGGTAGTGAAGCTTTCGATATTCTTTAAAGTGATATTTGCAACAGCTAAGTCATTAAGTCTGGTGATTTGGCGACGCTGCAGTACGTGATCTTCCTTGTAGTCAAGATGAGTATTCATCATCACTACAGGGCTATCAAAACGTGGATGGTCAATTTCACAAATCAGCACAATACGTGGCTCATCTACCCCCTCTTGGCCGTTAGGTAGATTAACTACCTCAAAATTCTTAATCGGGTGCTTAGATAGAATAGCCATTCCATACTCGCCACCATCAAAATCCATGGTCTTGGCAAAGGCATATTCCATATTTAATTCTTTGGCGATAAATGCAGCCTGATCTAAATTGCCAGAGCGTACTGTGTTTCTATCCACTTCATTAAGGCATATCACATCTGCCTTTAAGGACTTAACGGCCTTAACTACATCCTCAACTGAAGAGAGCATAGCTGCGCCAATATTGTATGTAGCCACACGAATACTTGGCTTTTTCGAGGTGTAGACCTTATCGGTAATACCCATCTTGGCTGATGCAATTACAGGAGCTGCCGCCTGGCTATCACCAATATCCTGAGCAAAAGCACTAACAGAGCACAATGATGCCGCCACGAATGTTGATACTAAAAGTTTTGAAAGCTTGCTAAGTTTCATACCACACAACCTTGAAGTCTTTTTAGCTCGACAAAGCAACACCCATGTCGCTTTAGCTTAGCTATAACCACCTTTAGGCAAATGGACTACACAAAGAAGATCGTTAAGTGCTTTTGCAGTATCGCCTTGCAATATTAATTTGCTCTTTAGCTACCTGCTTTTGCCTAAGTAATGGCATCAGGTTAGGTCTATAGGCGCTTTATGTCCTTGGCTCTCATCACAGATTTGTATTGAGCTAACTTACATCTGTGGCAAAACTGTATACTAGGTCACAACAAGCAGTGCCGCCAAAGGCCCATGTATCTAGGGCAGAAAGCTCTTTTGCACTGAAAATGTACATGCATTGCTAATAGCTATGTACAAGGTAGAAAATTACTCACAGTAACTTAGAATTTATGAGCTGTTAATTAAGATTTCACACAGTTAGGTATCACATGTCTGAGCTAGATCTAGATAAGTTTCTAGTATCCATCGAGCACTATGATCACTCACGTCATTTTGACAAGGTGTTCTGTTTAGCTTGTGAATACCTCTCATCTTTTCGCATCTACAGCTCCTCAAGCCTCTACTACAATGGCGCAAGTTCCTGTAAGCAACCTAACAGCACCTTAGTGCAAGCTAACAGCTCACGGCTGCAAACTAATAGCTCATACAGGCAACAAAGCGGCTTAAGCTGCAGCAACTGTGATGCTCCTCTTGAGCAAACTAGCACGTGTCTGCAATTGTGTGAGCAGTGCTTTGTCTCTGAGAAAGCTTACTTAGTCATCAAACAGTCTAAAGAAATCTGCGAGCGCTTGGTTAAACGTTGTACGGCAATGCAAGTAGCATCTGAGTTTTTAGACAACGCCAAGCTTAATGCGCTCATTGATGCCGAGCTTAAGCCACTCTATTGTCAAGAGAGCAGTGATAAGCGCATCCCTCGCAAGCTGCTGTGCGAAATCCTTGCTCACATCATCCATTTACTCACTGCTGGCCATTGTCTTCTGGCCACTGTAAGTCCTTTAGCAAAGTCTACAAACGGCACCGCCGAGCATTTATCAAGCTCAGTAGTTGGTCTACTGCACTATGAGACAGGCAATTACAGCAAAAACCCTGCATTGCTCTTAGAACAAAGTGGTAGTGATTTTGATTGCAGCTCTCCTCATATCAACAGCTATTGCTATATATCTAAGGTCTACGTGCGCCCCGTATGCCGCCGCCAAGGTATTGCAACCGAGCTCATCCATGCCGCTGGCGACTATTGTGCACAGCAAAACTCAATAGAATCACCAAATCCTAGGCAAGCAAAAACACTGCTCTTCCTCGATACCATCCGTACTTTTGCCCCTGCTATCAGTCTCTACGCATCGCTATCTTTTAAGCACTTGCCTGCCACGCTGCTTCCTGACAACTTTGCCTTTGACTCGAGCAAAATGTACCTCTACACCCTGCGCTAGCCCATGCCATGCTATGGCATAGCATGCAAGGCATGGCATGGCATGGCAAGGCATGCTATGGCAAGGCATGATAAGGCACAGCATTGAAAGGTATGCAAAAGATCTGGCTGTCATAGCAATGCATGGGGTGTTCTAGAGCAATGAGCAACAGCATAATGCAAAAGAGCGTGGCATTAAGACAAACTGTGTCCAAACTGCCACGCTCTTGAAGAGAGCGAGATTGTCTGCTTATTTGAGCAAGTAAGTGTCTCAAACTAACTTTTGTCTTGCTTACTGAGCTTTTCTTGCTCGGCTAGTTCGGCATATTCAGCAGCACGTGCTGCATGGTACTCACTGAGCGCCTGATTGGACATTCCAAAATCATGAGAAGGTGCAGCAGTTGATGGAGCCATGGAGATACCGTCTTGATTGTTCTCGTTTTCTTCTACCTCTTTGAGGTCAGCAAAGTAGCTCTCGTGCTTTGTGTAATATAAGAACAGAGCATAAGCACCAATGGCAGCTAATACAGCACCGAAAATGGTGACATAAGCAATACTCATATCGTAATCAAAAGGCACACCACCGACATAAGCGCCCATGGCATTGCCAAGATTAAAGGCTGCCTGAACCATAGAAGCTCCTAAGAGGAGACCGCCAGGCGCACAGCGTAAGATCGATACCTGCTCTGGTGATGAAATCGCAAAGAGCATACCTGCAGCTAAGCACACCAAGATAATACAGGCCACAGGATTGGAACCAAAGGCGCTGATAGCAAGCAAAATGAAAATGGTCATAAACTGGCAGACAAAAGCTACCTTGCCTGGAGTATAGCGATCGCACAGACGACCAGAGACTAAGTTAGCAATCACCATGGATCCCCCCATAGCCGCCATAATCACAGACACGCTTTGTAGTGGCAGCATAGCATAGTCAGTTAAGATTGGGCTGATGTATGAGTGCATACAGAAGATACCGGCATTACCAAACATGGTTGCAACCAGCACTAACCACGGAGCAGGATGTCTTAAGAACAAAAACTGTCCTTTTAGTCCAGTATCTTTTACCTTACCAACATCTCTAATCCACAGTATGGCTGAGAGTAATACGAGCAGCCCCCATACAGTCACGATGTAGAAGATGCTGCGCCAAGACATGGAATGAGCTAAGGCTGTTCCTAATGGCACACCAAAGATATTGGCCACCGTCATGCCTGCCACCATGATGGCTACTGCTGAGGTTCCTTTACCCTTAGCAGCAAGGCGCTGCGCAATGATCGAGCCCACTCCAAAATATGCACCATGAGGCAGGCCAGCAATAAAACGAGCGCCGAGCATAGTCTCAAAGGTTGGAGCAAAGGCCGTTAGCACATTGCCTAAGATATGCACCAAGATAAGAGAAATTAAGATGCTCTTAAGCTTCATCTTGCGCATCACAATAGTGACAAAAGCACCCACCGCCACGCCCACAGCATAGGCAGATATAGCATGACCACTTTGCGCAATTGAGACATCAAAGTCTTTAGCCCAATACGGTAGCAATCCCATAGCTACGTATTCGGCAATACCTAAACCTAAAGTGCCGAAAGACAAAGCAATTAAGCCTTTGATGACCATAGCGCCTCTCCATTACTAAACAAGGCAACAAGCATAGACCAAAGCCGTGCAGAAACTACTTAGCTAGTCCATGTGAAAGACTAATGCGGCCTATTGTACATGAGTGCTGGACTCAAATTATCTACTCAAATGCTATCGTTATTAACAATCTGAGCCTTGCTAACACACTTGTTTACAATCAAAAAGCGCTTGGGGGCTCTATCCAATCACGTTTTAAGCAATACCACTAGCAAGCGCTCGTGCAAGTGATTTTTGTTCCTGCCAAAATGAACAACGCCCCAAGAGTTAGACCCTTGAGGCGCTGCTTTAAAATTTGCTATGCCTTCGTCAAATGCTATTTCTTAGCCTTAGACTCAGTGGCTGCTTCAGTGTTCTGAGGCTGCTCAACAATGGCTGGGCCTACAGAGCGTACTGAAACTTCCCAGATGTATGGCTGACCAAACTCTAAAGAAGAAGTACGCCATAATGGCTGCTCATCTTGTAAGTTGGTATCAAATACGAGCTTAACGTGATCGCCCTCAACGAGGCCTGCAGTTAAGATCTTCATCTGAGGATTTAAGTTCTCGAAGTTCAGCTCCTCGTGGTAGAAGCCTAAAACATTACCATCACGGTCAATGCGCTTAGTCAGGATACGAGCAGAGGTGTTATCACCAATCTTCATACCGTCCTTCTTAGCACCGTGCTCTAAGAAAATACGATAGCCGCCGTGAGTACCGAAAGCTGGATCAGTAAACTTCTCCACACCTTCAACTGCAGCAACTTCCTTAAAGAACTCCTCAGAGTCAATTAAGTTCATTTGATACTGAGTAGCCTCAGCAACAGCACCGGCGTCGTATAAAGCGTGTGGCTTAAAGGTACAAGCAACACCTTCCTTAGAGTAAACAACAGGACGCTCCATGTCGCAGTACTTAGCAACAAAGACTAAAGAACGGGCTTCGTTTAAGGCATTCTGGTTAGCCAGTAACTGAGCCTGAGCCTCTTTTTCCTTAGCAGAAGTCTTTTTATTATCTTTGCCTTTGTTCTGTGGAGCCTCATCTAAGATTGGCTGTGGCACATAAGCAACAGTATCACCAAGCACGCACTTTACATTGTTAACGTCCATGGTGAAGCAAACGTGGTTACGCTCTTTGATATCGGAGGCAGTAGTTACTAACTTAGTAGAATCCTGAGTCTCAACAGCAGTTACAGCGGCTGCACTTGATGCGTTGGAATCATTGCAGGCGGTTAACATTAAAGTAGCGCACAATGCTGAGAAGAGTGCTGTTTTGCTAAAAGGACTGTAGTTAGTAAGCATATTGATGCTCCGATTGTTCGATATTGTATTGTAGCTTTGACACCACACACATGGTTAAAGCTTATAAATTACGACTTATAGCGTTATGCTCAGTGCTTTGGTAACTTCATAAGTTGGCACATGGCAACGTATAGCAAGGTCTGTTAGATGAACTTGCGATTTAGCTATAGCAAAAAAATTGGTTACTTAAGTAAGGTGCAATGCCTGTATCTGTGAGCTAAAAACTCTCAAGCATATGGCAATTTTATGGGCACCTAAAATTGTAGAGTGTGCATTATAGCTACATTTTGTATGCTATGCACTTAGTAACTAAACATGATCCACAATGATCAGCTCAATAACCAAGGACACTACTGCCACAAGGTGCAAAGCATGTCCTTGCCCAAGTGAACAGGCATTATTAGTGTGAGCAGGCATGATTAGTGTGAACGATGCCTTTTGGCAGGTGCTCATACTATCAAAACTTAGATAGTGAAAAATTAGGATATATCCTTAAGTTGAGAGCACCTGCGCTCTTAAGCTATTGCGGCCTAAGCTAAAGAGCTTGCTTAGTTATTCAATTACTAAATTAGCTTGAGACTTAATGAGCTTATCGAGCTCAGCAATTTGAGCAATGAATGGCTCAAGTAAATCTAATGGCAGAGCGCTTGGGCCATCGCACTTAGCCTGAGCTGGATCTGGATGAGCCTCTAAGAATAAAGCTGCAATCTTAAGAGCAACACCAGACTTGGCAAGCTCTAAAGACTGAGAACGACGACCGCCAGAGGCTTTAGCATCAGCTGCACGGCACTGCAGTGAGTGGGTAACATCAAACACTAAAGGAGCGTTGTTGCTGACCTTCTTCATCACGCCAAAACCGAGCATATCAACTACGAGATTGTCATAACCAAACTGGCTACCACGCTCACAGATCATGATTTGATTGTTATTGGCCTCTTCAAACTTTTCAATAACATTGGCAACTTGTGCTGGAGCCATAAATTGTGGCTTCTTTACATTAATTGGCTTGCCTGTTAGTGCCATGGCGTTAACTAAGTCAGTTTGACGAGCTAAGAAAGCTGGAAGCTGCAAAATATCAACGTAAGGAGCAACCTCTTTACACTGATATGGCTCGTGAACATCGGTAATGATTGGGACATTAAATTCCTGCTTTAAGCGCTTGAAGATCAACATACCCGCATCAAGACCAGGACCACGGTAAGAGTGGTTAGAAGAACGATTGGCCTTATCAAAGCTTGCCTTGAAGACATAGTTGAGACCGTACTTTTCACACACTTGCATGAACTTTTCGCAAGTACGAGCTGCTAAGTCGTAGTCCTCAAGTACATTAAGACCGCCAATGATAGTCAATGGAAGCTCATTACCGATCTCAAAAGAACCAACCTTAATCTTCTCAAGTGTCATATCAAACCACCAAATTGCTCAATCTTACGCATGACTCTAGCCTCAAGCTCATAAATAGCAAAAGGCACTCAAGCGCAGGCTAAGAATTTTTAGCCACTGCCACAGAGGCGTATTAACTAGCTTTCAGTATCTATGCTAAAAGCTAAAACAGCTATTTTAACCTAAACTCATACCATTTTCTTGATCTTTTGCCTATTGAGTTCGCCTCAGCCTAAATACACGCAACGAGCTCCAAAATAAATGCGCAAATTATCAGTCACATGGCCATATACATACAGACCAATTAGGCCAACTACCGCCTAAGATACTGCAGTTATCAGTAATTAATCTTATGAGGCCCATTTACCAAAGGTGATACGGTCATTACCGCCGTAGTCTTTTGCTGATACTACTTCGATATAGCCAAGATCTGTCATGATCTTTTGTACGGCTGCAGCTTGATTGTAGCCATGCTCAAAGATCAAGAAACCGCCTTTATTTAAATGCTCGCGAGCTTCACTTGCAATCAGCCTAATATCAACTAATCCATCTTTGCCTGATACCAAAGCACTCAACGGCTCAAAGCGAACATCGCCCGCACTTAAATGCGGATCATTTTCTTCAATATATGGCGGGTTCGATACAATCAAATCAAAGGAATGGCATAGAGCAAAGTTAGTATCCTCAGAGGCAACTTTGTCAGACTTTAAAGCCTCAAACCACGATCCAAGCATGAAGGTAACGCTAAGATCATTAAGTCTGGCATTTTCCTTTGCTACCTCAAGAGCAGCGGCACTAAAGTCAACTGCATATGCATCAAGTAGTGGACGCTCTTTCTTTAAAGACAAAATGATTGCTCCAGTACCTGTGCCTAAATCGATTACGCTCTTTAACTGATGCTCATCAATTAAAGACAAGGCCTTTTCTACTACCACCTCGGTATCTGGTCTTGGGATCAGCGTATCTTTAGTAACTTTTAAAGTAAGCGACCAAAAATCGCGCTCTCCAATCAGATGGGCAATGGGATGTCCTACCTCACGCTTAGCTACTAAGTCCTTAAAGGCCGCAACTTGCTCATCAGTTAGCTCTTTATCATCGTAGACAGTAAGCATGGTAAAGGACAGACCTGTCACATGCATCATTAACAGTTTGGCATCAAGCTTGGCTGACTCGATACCTTGTGCCTCAAAAGACTGGATCGCTTCTTTTAATAATTCTCTTAATTGCACGTGCCTATCCTCATCTACTTAGACCATGAGCCGGTATTGCGGTCTTGATTGTTGCCCAGTCGCATATTGTACTGACTAAGCAATAGCAATCAGCAAAAATTGGGAACAAAGTTATCAAACTGGCTATATATGCCCTTCGTATCAGCCACACAGTCCGTGCAAAATATACAAAAGCGCCACCAGACTAAAAAATTAGAGCCTCAAGGATCAGAAGCATCTACACAGCAAATTGTGATTAACAAAGGCCCTCACTCATAAGCGTTCGCATTATTATGAGGCAGTAAAACTAAGGCAAAACCCATCCAAGAACGGCTTATTCATCGCAAACAGTTGTAACTGAAAATTTGAAGCATAAAATTTGATCCACATCACATAAAATTTGTGATATAGTTCACATAAATTAAGACTACCTAGTACTGATGATTCAATTAGTTTTCAGATAGTTGCTTCTTTAGGTTCGTAAGCTCCATAGCAATCAATCTTGCTATCAACTAAGTCTCACAAGAGACTCGAGCATATAGTGCTATCACTGCACTAACCTAGCCTTTGACAGAATTTAGCTTAAGCACATAGTCACACCATTAAAAGAATAGACGCCTATGGGACTCAAACGGCGCAGATGGTTGTGCTTAAGAAACTAACTAACAAAAGATTTAAACAGGTAATATTATGACTAACATTATGTACAGCATCCTTATGAGCTTATCTTCTTCAATCGCTGCTCCATACACTGCTAAGACCACTGCAGTTGCAGCTAATGTAAGCTCCAACAATAAGACCAATGAGCAGGTTGAGCAATCAAATCCTGCCAACGTAGTAGCCTCTCACTAATTGAGAGACCACCAGAGCGCACCTCTGAAATAAGTGTATCGTGTTATGGCCAAGCAATTGGCCATGTAGAAAAGCAGCTTCGGCTGCTTTTCTGCTATCTACCCACCTCAAATTACTCCCGCAATACATAAATAACCGCTGGACTCTCTATACCCACCTTCTTAGCCACAATCTCAACCACGCCAATCAGTCAGGCCTATGTGCAATACCAGCAGCAAACAATCAAGCGCCTTCGAACTTTACTTTGTAGAGCCTATATTTACTGACATTTGAATAATAACGAACCATTGATAAAGCTCATGACTTTGCTGACTAAAAGAATAAAAACATTAAGAGTCTAGATTTGCATCTTGCACTGATAAGCAGGTGATAGCGCTAATGGCCAAGCAGGTGTTATTTACCAAGAATACTCAGAGATCACGGCTCTTAAAGAGCTCAGATTAGCGTTTCACTAGCCTGCATGAGAACTAGAGAACACAGAAGATAAGATAACGAATGACGCGCTACAAGATCTTGTAGGCAGGTGAGGGTTTCAAACTATTGGGAGTTAATCAAAGCATATCCATATCTTTAGCACAGCATCTGCTTAACTCATATTTTAGACAAAACGAAGAGATCAGCATCTGCTATACGTTAGTGCATGCGAACGCTAATAAATCTCAAACAAAAGACACATGTCTAAGTACCGCTAGCAAATTTACAAACGAGACTAACAGCAACAAGGCCATGATCTCTTACTTAAGACAAAAGTCCCATGTGTTCACATATCGCCTCAGATCACAACGAATATTGTCCATAAGCATCACTTAAGATAAGCACACACTAAGACTAAATCCCAATAGAAATAAAGGTTTGCTATATTAAGTTGCGTATGCAACATTGAGTAAAGTTACCACTATTTCCAACAACTTAAAACAACCAGCTTTTCAGTGCACAAAGTGCGTGCTTGATACAACCAACGGATATACAAGCAAATAGCTCATTAACTGCTAGCTAAAACCATATACAATCGGGATTTAGAAGCATCTCAGAGAAAGCTCTCAACAAACAACATGTTGCTTGTAACGCGTATCTAAAGATCACTCCAAACTTGGCACCAGCAAAAATACAGCAAGCTTTTACAAATAAACTAACAAAAAGATCGCTGTTGACATCTGATGGCAAAATAAAGTTTCAAACCTGCCAAACCAATTAGTTTCTCAAAGCAATTTTCCGCAAGCGTATAGATTTAGTGCATTTGCATGACAATAGATATAACTAATGTATCTAGGTTACATAAAGCCACAGCACTGCTTTGTTTTAGCAACTAAAACGACCATTCCTATATTTAAGCCGGCCTCTACCCAACTTAAAGCTAATTCGTTATAGCAACACCTTGTCTAATAAGTGCTAATAACGAGTTTCATTATGATTTACACCCATTTTCACTTAATACTCAACAATCCGCATTAAATACGCTTTTGAAAGACTACAGCATCCGTTAAACAGAAAAGTCTATTAAACAAAACCTTACTGGTCTTACACATTTATGCTTATTGTTTTGTGTAAAATACGATTAGGTATATGTACCGGATCTGTTTTATGAATTTAGCCAAAGCAATACAGCCTTTTGCAAAATCATTACTCACATTAGACCACATCTAATGTGATCAGCTACCTAGTTGTTTTGAATGCTCACTTTTCAGGCAACTATCAAGATTACATTTGGCCAGAAACGCTAAGCCACCAACCTCATGGTGCTGCTATCCGGATACTACTTCACTCATCAATAGATTTTGAAGCATCAAATAATAGGATTGCACTATGGCAGTTTATGTGAACACAAATTACAGCGCTCTCCAAGGCCAACGCTACTTAAGCAACGTCCAGAATTCCTTAACGACTACCTATCAAAGGCTATCTAGCGGTATGAGGATCAATAGCGCCAAAGACGACGCTGCTGGTCTCCAGATCGCCGACCGTTTAACCTCCCAAATCAATGGATTAAATCAGGGAAATCGTAACGCATCTGACGGTATCGCCCTTGCTCAGACCGTAGAATCAGGCATGGACGAGATCTCAGGAATGCTCCAAAAGATCCGTACTTTAGCAGTTCAAGCTAATAACGGAACTAATACAGCCGAAGATAAAGCCTCTCTCTCAAAAGAAGCCTCTGCTTTAGCAACTGAAATTAGCCGCATTGCAAGACAGACAACATTTGCAGGAAAGACTCTGCTTGACGGTGCATACAAAACCTCCATCTACGGCGAAGGTGGTAATAACAAGTCAAAAGGTGGTTCCATCACTTTACAAGTTGGATCAAACAAAGGCGACACTATCTCATTTTCAGTCAATAACATGGTGTTCTCTGTCATAAGTAAGAGAGCATATGGTGACTTTGACAACAAGATGAAAGATAAGGGCGTTCAAGTTCAAGGTAATGCTGTTACTTTCAAATTTTCTGCCGCAAGTGTTGCTGCATACACTATCGTTATGATGGATCAAATGATTGCAGATGTTGATGCACAACGTGCCAATTTAGGCGCGACCCAGAACAGACTTGAGTCATCTATCCGCAATCAGTCAAATGTTGCTGCTAATGAAGCTGACGCTCGCAGCCGTATTCGCGATGCTGATTTTGCTGAAGAATCCGCCAACTTATCTCAACAGTCAATCATCCAGCAGGCTGCCGCTTCTATGCTTATGCAGGCTAACACTCGTCCTCAGCTCGGCCTGAGTCTTTTAGGCTAATAGTAAGGAGTAATTCCCATGGCAGTTTATGTGAATACAAATTACAGCGCCCTTCAAGGCCAACGCTACTTAGGCAACGTCCAGAATTCCTTAACGACTACCTATCAAAGGCTATCTAGCGGTATGAGGATCAATAGCGCCAAAGACGACGCTGCTGGCCTTCAGATCGCCGATCGTTTAACATCCCAAATCAATGGATTAAATCAGGGAAATCGTAACGCATCTGACGGTATCGCCCTAGCTCAAACTATCGAGTCAGGCATTGATGAGATCTCGGGCATGCTCCAGAAGATCCGTACATTAGCCGTTCAAGCCTCCAATGGCACAAACACCGCTGAAGATCGTACTTCATTAGCAAAAGAGGCAACTGCATTAGTAAATGAGATAAGCCGTATTGCCAAGCAGACCACATATGGTGGTGCTTCTGTTCTTCGCGGAACTACCAAAGGTGCGATCTACAATACAGTAGCTGCAGCCGGCGCTAACTTGAAGGCATCAAATGGCGGCAAAATGACCTTGCAAGTTGGGTCTAATAAGGGCGATACGATTTCATTTGATGTTGCATCATTCATTTTCTCTCACTTAGTTAAAGGTGCAAAAGCTAATACTAAAGCATTTGCTAGTATTAAGGGTGATGATCAGGCTGTAAAGTTCTCTGCTGTATCAACAGCACAGGCCATGATCGAGGCCATGGATACATTAATTGCAAGAGTCGATGCTCAACGTGCCGATCTTGGCGCGATCCAGAACAGACTTGAGTCATCTATCCGTAATCAGTCTAATGTTGCTGCTAATGAGGCCGACGCTCGCAGCCGTATTCGCGATGCTGACTTTGCTGAAGAATCAGCCAACTTATCACAGCAATCAATCATTCAGCAGGCTGCCGCATCGATGCTGATGCAGGCTAATACTCGTCCACAGCTTGGTCTAAGTCTGTTAGGTTAATATGAGGGGTACGCTTCAATGGCTGTTTATGTGAATACAAATTACAGCGCTCTTCAAGGCCAACGCTACTTAGGCAACGTCCAGAACTCTCTGACGACCACATATCAGCGTCTATCTAGCGGAATTAAACTAGTCAACTAATCTTTGCATATTAAATCATCGGCCTTTAAATATGCCGTTGATTGACTGCCAGTTTTTTAACTTTAATAATTTATACCTCTTTTTTCACTACAGTTGATTGAGGAACAATGTATAAACTTCCTCTCGAAACTGTTGAGGAATAGGTTAAGCAAAAGGCCGCAGTTCGTGATCACGAACTGCGGCCTTTTTGATCAATTATTGACAGCTAGCAATACTTAGCTTACTAAATCCCATATCCCAAACCGACTCTGACACTAGTTAACTAATCTTTGCATATTAAATCAAATGCCTTTAAATAGGCCTTTATTCATCTGCTGCGGAACTGGTAAAGCAAAAGGCCGCAGTTCGTGATCACGAA
>NZ_CABTML010000013.1:0-9616 GCF_902485895.1 uncultured Anaerobiospirillum sp.
AGAGGCAATTACATCTTCAAGCGATGCATCAATCTCAATACGTGGATGACTCGAGTAGTGGTAAAGATCTCTTAAAAAACTGCGTGCAATATATTGATTGCACTTTTTGAACAGTTTGAGCGTGAAGGATGACTGAGAGCCAGTGTTAGACCAGTAGTTCCTAAAGCCTTCTTTAGGTTTGCGAAGAAATAACGAGACACTAACTGGGCTAAAGACACGTGTTTGTTCTTCAGGCTTTTCTGAAAAGCTATAACCATCGTAAAAATAGCTCATAGCATTTAGAAGCTCATCGTGGCTTAAGTTAGTGACTTCTTGAGCTCTCTTTAGCTCAGGAGCAAAGTAGTGCTCAATTTCTTCACGTGTATAGCCACAGCAGGTTGCATAATCACTATCAAGACTGATATCTATAAACTGATTAGCTATTGAGAAGATCGACTCCCGACAGAACGAGCAAACGCCTGTAATGAAGACAGTACGAAAGCAAGGTAGACTTTTGATAGTCGCTAAGATGTCTGTGTAGATTGGCAGTAGCTGTTCAAACAGCTCTGGATTATCTAAGTTTCTAGATAGAGGGGCATCATACTCATCAATAAGTAACACAACTCTATCGCTACAAAATGGGCGATCACCCTCCTTTAGCTCAGGATGCGCAGCTAAAAACGCCTCGTCTTTAAGCTTAGCAATGCATGCTTTAATAAAAAACTCGAAACGCCATGCTAAATGTTTGTTTGTAGGGATTTCAAAGCCGAAGTATAAAGCCCAGCCATCCAGATCATCATTTAAGCGTTGCTTAAAATCATCTACTGAAGATATTACAAACGTACTCCAGTCAAAGTGAAAGACGAAATAGCGATTAGGCTCAGGCCAATGCTCGTGGCAGTAGAGACCTTCTGTGCCTACTGTGCCTTTAGAAAACAGATACTCAAGAGTATGAACCAGCGTGCTTTTGCCCATACGACGAGGTCTAGTGAGCAGAAAATGTGCGTTTGAAGAGGCCATATCACATACAGGTCTTGTTTTATCAACATAGACTGTGTTCTTATCAATCAGATCGTCAAAAGACATGATCTTGCCTGCGGTTATATAACGCATTGTCATAGAGTCCACCTCGATACTGCCTACATAGAACAATTAAGGCTAAAGTAAGGCACAAGCTAAATGAGCCCAGCCTTGCCCAAGGCATGAGCTGATAGTACCTGCCTAATACATAATACGCTCAAATTATGGCTTGTAATTAGGATGTGAAATTTTATTTAGAGAAGGTGATTTAGCTTTGCTTTTCTAGGATCAAATTTAGAGATTAGCCAATTTGTATAGTGATTTGGTACAAGTTTTCTATGAGAGGCTGTGTTTTAGATAATTATGTTGCATCTAACGCACTAGGCTATTAGTTTTGCTATACAATCTAATGTCCTAATTTAGTGTTAGAACAGTTGCAAATTGCACAAATAGTTTGCTGACAACGTGCCATGCTTGCTATGTCTGAGCGCTGGCATGGCGCTGTTTGTTTTGACACTTTATCTTTATTTAGACAACTTAGGTTTTCTGTCATTGAGCATAGCGCTCAATCAAAAGCATGAACATAAGCGAGCTAAAATCATGGTCGATCGCAAGAAGAATAACAAAGCTACAGAACAACTACAGTGCATCTCATTTGGAGGCGATACTTTCAAGTTTGATGGCTACATTGCTCTGCCTGAGAAAAAGGCAAAGCACGATCACTATGCTATTGGCAGCGTCAGCGATTTAAAAGCTCTTAAAGATAACAGTGTTTGTGCAGTTAAGTTTATCTTCACCTTAGAGCGTATAGGCAATGATGCTGAGGTTAAAGAAAACTTTGTAGCTCTGATGAGTGAGCTCTACCGTGTTTGTGCTCATGGTGCGCTAGTTGAGATCAAGACCACTCATGAAGATTACATCAAGGCCATTAACGATCCGCTATTAGTGCGTACAGTTAATGAGGGCCTCATCACCATGCTTGATGCTAGCTGGCGTAAGAAAGTAGCTCGAGATACAGGCTTAGCTCATACCCTGCAGGCCTTTGATAATGCAGGTGTGGATTTCATGTCACTTAAGTCCTTAGGCCACTTTAGCTCGGTTGCGATGTCACGTATTGAGGGCAAAGAGTATGCAAGTGAGGCAGATATACTTAAGGACTTAGACGGTATTGAGTGTCCTTTTACTGCCAATACTTTCTATTTGGCATGCCGCAAAGTTGAGGGCCATAATTTTGCTCTGGTGCAAATCCCAGGAATTGATGAGCTCACAAGCGAGGACTATAGCGCCTTTAATTCACATTTGCCTGCAGGCGTACGTGGCTGTGGCAGTGAACCATATGTCATGCAAATCTACAATATCGATGAGAAACACGATATCTTCTTATCCCCTCAGGTTAAAGAGCATGGCTATTGGGAGCTTCCTGAGACTTTGACTTTTGCTAAGCTCATGGCGTTATATGCTTCAAAGTACGTCAAGTTCAAGTTTGCCAATATCGGTGCCAATTTAGGCTGGTATAGCTTGCTTGCACCTAAGTTTACTAGCCATGTAACTGTCGATGCTTTTGAACCAACTCCAGAGACTTTTAGCTATCTTACCAATAGCATTAAGCTCAATCAGTTAGAGCACCGTGTCAATGCCATTAACATGGCTCTGTCTGATAGCCAAGGTGAGTTTGACTTCTTTATCAACAGCACCAATGCAGGCAATAACTCTTTCCTTGCTTTTGAAGGCAATACTGAGGCTTTTGGTGCTGAATACACCAAGATCTCTGTTAAGGCAGATACCTTAGATAACTTCTATGCCGATAAGGACAAGTCTGAGTGGCCACATATCATTCTTATTGATGTTGAGGGCCATGAGCCAAAGGTCTTTGCTGGTGCTAAGAAGATGTTTGAGCAAGGCTTTAGACCTCTGATTGTATCCGAGTTTGTGCCAGCTCTATTAGCTAAATCAGGCAGGCCAACATTCCACGAGGATCTGGTTAATAAGTACAACTACACCATGCTGTGTATTAATCAGGATTTAGAAAACACCATCATTCCGATTAATCTGGATTACGTGAATGAAGTTTATGACAATCTTGCGGATGTTAAAGGCGATGCAGCTTACTTAAACATCATCTTTGTGCCTGACTGTTTTGATCTCTCAAGCGGCTCCTTAGCCTTTAAGGACTAGAGAGCTTAACGCCAAGGTTTAATGGCTAACGCGCTTAATCCAAGCGTATTTGTGCGCCGACACATTAGCAAAGATAGGCGCATTCGTTAAAGAGCATAGCCATGCATCAATACATTAGATGGTGTTTCTAATTCGCAGATGCATGGTTAACACGTATTGCTGCTCGTACATGAATGAGCAATAGATATATATGCAACACATCGCCCGCGCAGTAGATGCACGAAACAATTTGTAATCCCATTGAGCAAAGATCCATGTCAGAAACAAAAGAGGCTTTTGCCTATATTGTCGATAGCAATGGCAACAAAGTAGGCCTAAACGCAGAAGAGCTCGGTCGTTTTGTCATAGAAAATTATGCGACATATGACTTTATGTTTAAGCAAAACTTCTTTGACTATCAAGATACTCATGCCATGGCCCCCATAAGAGCAAAGCTTAAAGAGGGGCTAGATGCTGTGTCTTGCGACTACATTGACCGCTTTGAGTACTTGCTAAATTTCCAGCGTGTAAGCGATCAGGCTTTGATTAAGTCTGATATGTTTTGGACGGAAACTGACAAGGCTTTGCTCGAGCGTAACCGTGAGATTGTTGCATCTGGTCAGATTCCGCTACTACAACAGGTTAATCAGGATTTTTCGACCGCATACACTAATCTGTACGGCATGTATGAGGTGCTTGGATTAGCTAAAAAATCTACAAGCGGCGTAAGCTCTAATGAACAAGAAGAGCTTAGCTATATGGAATTTATCAACGGCAAGGCTGTAATTGATGCCGGCGGTTTTATTGGCGATACCGTGGTGCTGTTCAAAGATATCTTTGAAAAGTCCAAGATTTTCAGCTTTGAGCCGGTGAAGAAAAACTACGACTTCTTATGCAACTTCGTTAAGCCATTTATCGAAAATGGTCAGGTAGTTCCGGTACAGAAGGGCCTAGGTAGTCAAAAAGGCACCTTACGTTTTTCTGGCACTAGAGCCGAGGCAGCAGCTGATGCAACTGCTAGCTCATACTATGATTATGCCAATCCTGAGCTATACGAAGAGGCTGAGGTGGTCACCATTGATGACTATGCTAAAGAGCATGGCTTAGAAGTTGGATTAATTAAGGTAGATGTTGAAGGTGCTGAGGTAGATATCATCAAAGGCGCACTAAATACCATCAAGACTTATAAGCCGCTGCTCGTGATTGCTATCTATCACAATGCTACTGAGTTCTATGAGCTCAAGCCGTATTTAGAAAGCCTCAATCTAGGCTATAAGTTCTGCATCCGTCGCAGCAATATTTGTGTGCCTTCGACCGATTTAGTCTTAGTTGCCTATCAAGAGTAATTAAGTTTTAGCATAATCACGTAAGCTCACCAGCCTACAGTGCATAATACACTTCTAAGCATCCACTAATCGACGTGCTTGTATGCCTGAGCTGACAATAGCTTTATAGTGCCGCTAGCATGATATTGTGATCTTGCAAAGTAGGTTTGCCTGATTTTTACGCTCATCTTGAGCATTTTTACACTGCAATTTGGTTCGACTATGGAAAAGCCATACACCATACTTTGGTATTCAATTAGCAATCTCTTAGATACCTCAAATGGAGCAGCGATCTCTAACAAATTCATCTTAGAGCAGTTAGCGGCTATGAATTGTAAGGTGATCGTGCTGTGCACAGATGCTATGGACAATGAGTCTGGCTCTGTAGTCTATGATCGCATCGTCCCTCAAGTTGAGCTCAAGTCAGGTTTCTTAAGAGACTTTAATCTCGATTCCTTGCACTACTATGTGGTGCAAACCCAAGGCAAAAAGCTCGATTACATTCAGCAGCAAGATCAGAACAATCTGTGGAATATCTTTGTACGTCTGCTTGATGTATATGAGCCAGATTTAATGATGGGTTTCGCCCCTGATCTCTTCTCTTTAAGTTTGCGTCGTGAGGCTCAAACCCGTGGCATTCCATGCGCTTATGCTTTATGCAATGCATCCCATGAGTGCTTTAGATTCCCTGATTGTGATTTAGTCTTCACCAACTCATATGCTTTAGCAAGCTACTACGAGCGCATCTCAGAGCATACGGCTAAGGTTAAGCACTTTGGTGTGTGTATCGATGAAAAGCGCGTTAAGGCAGCTCACAAGGCAGAAAATCCGCGCTATATCACCTACGTCAATCCAAGTCATAACAAGGGCATTTCCATCTTCATTAAGACGGCTTTAGCCTTTAAAGAGCGCCATCCTGACTCACAATATCGCTTCTTAATTGTAAAGAATCGAGCCGATTACAACGCGACCGTGCAAGCTTTAGTTCACAAGAATGGTGAGCGTTTCATTACTAAAGAGAACTCACAGTATGTCATGAGCAATATCGATGTTGCCGAGCATACTGAGGCCATGAACGAGGTCTACTCAATTTCAAAAGTAGTCATGATGCCATCTTTATGCAACGAAGCCTGGGGCATGGTTGCAACCGAGGCTAACGTCAATGGTGTTCCGGTAATCGCCAGTAATCTCGGCGGCTTGCCAGAGGCTATTGGTCGTAAGGTAGTCATTAATGATGATAGCAGCGCTACTTTTGATGACTCTGTACTTGGAGGCATCTTAATTGATCCTCCGCAAGTGGTTAAGGATAACAATTGCGTAGTTCCTGATGATGAGGAAATTAAACCTTATCTTGATGCATTAGAGAGCATCTTATCTGACTATGAGACTTACTCACAAAAGGCCTATGAGGCAGCTAAGTACAATGCTTGCGATAAGAGCCTCGAGCGCTTAGTGGGCATGATTAAGCCACTCCTTGAGCAAGGTCGTAAGAACAAACAGCCTCACGATAAGTCATTCTTCCTCACGCCATACTTCTTAAGAAAACTACATGACGAGAGCAGACAAGGCTCGCAAAGCTAGATTTAGAGCAAAGCCTAGCCCAAGCACGCAAAGCTAGATGCTAAGAGAGCCTAATCTCGTAGATTTTGTGGCTAACGTAGCTAAGGCTAGATCGTGAGGCTTAGGCAGTTAACGCTAGCAAATCTAGACGCGTGCATTGATACATTCTGGGCATAGATGATTAGCCTCCCTTGCTTAAGAACGTTAAGAACAGGTAACAGAACAAAAGTAACAGGACAATACAATGGGTGCAGATAATCAAACAGAGATTTTTGGCCACATCACTTTACCAAGCGGTGAGAGTGTTGCCTTAGATGCTCATGGCTTTGCCACATACATCAAGACGAACTATATCTCACTTGACTATATCTTCAAGCAAAGCTTTGTTGATTACATGGACACCCATGTCATGCGTGATGTTAGAGCTAAGCTTCTAGATGGCATGGATGAGGTATCTGTAGAATACGTTAAAAATCATGAGCGTATGGTGCACTACGTCATCAATGCTAATGATTGCCTAGTCAAGCAACAAGCTTTTTGGACTGATACTGATCGCTATCTATTTAAGCGCCATGATGAGTGGGTTGCTAAGGGTGAGCCTGCTTTCTTAAAGCAAGTTAACCTCGAGTGGAGCTCAAGTTACACCAATTTATACGGCATGTATGATGTGCTGCCGCTTCTTAGCAAGGTCAAAAAGAGTGAGCTGCATGATGAGGTTGCTGCCAATCTAAAGGTAGAGGCCGATAGCGAGGGCATGGTCGAGGTTAACTACCAAGACCGCTTCAATGGTAAGGCTGTTATTGATATCGGTGGCTATATCGGGGATACCGTCATACTGTTTAGAGATCTCTATAGCCTCTCTAAGATCTATGCTTTTGAGCCTCAAAGCGGCAATTACGAGTCCATGATCAAAACCTTATCTGCAGATGTTGCATCAGGCCGTGTTATCCCTGTTAAGACAGGTTTGGGCGATAAGAGCGATACCTTACGTATCTCAGGCTTTCAAGGCAAGGTAGACGCAACCGCATCCGTAACTGCTGACTACAATATCCCTGAGTTCTATGAGGATGTACCAGTAATTACCTTTGATAGCTATGTCAAAGAGCATCAGCTTGAAGTGGGCGTAATTAAGATTGATGTTGAAGGCTTTGAGGTAGAGATCGTCAAAGGTGCCCTCGATACAATTAAGAGCCAGCGCCCGCTGCTAGTAGTAGCTATCTATCACAATGCCCCTGAGTTCTATGAGCTTAAGTCTTATCTTGAAGATCTAAACTTAGGCTATAAGTTCTGCATCCGTCGCTCAACACTTGGTAGTCCATCTACAGATCTAGTCTTAATTGCATACCCTGACTAGACTCATGGCCTCATGTTATTAATACATGCACCACGCTTAGTTATAAGCCAAGCTCAAAGACCGCTTAGCTTAAAACAAGCTTAAAGAGCGCTCAGCTTAAAACAAGCTCAAAGACCGCTTGGCTTACAAGATAAGTTTAATAAGCGCTTAGCTCAGCTCTCATGATGTTAGATACACAGCATTAGGAAAAATATGTTTAGCTTCAATGCCGATAACTTCAAGTCTCTGATGGCCGTCTTCTACGGTCACTAGCATCCACCGCCTAAAGGCGGAGGCATGACCTCTTTTTTGAGGATCAGCCTCGTTAGTGTACTAGCCTTAGTGAGCACTCTTTTAGAGTGTTTTGAACTACGTTGTTTAGGAAAATATAGGCACCGCAGGATGTTTATCCTAGTCTTGCGCTCTGCGGTCTGTAGTTTAGCATAAAGCTATCAGTGGATAGGTAGCGAGCGAATTATAGACGTTAAACCCTATACAACATTGGCGAAGGGTATTAACTAAATTTTTTTTAGAAAGGAACCTGAGGGTATCCTTTTGGAGATTATTTTGAAAGTAGCTGTTTTGAGTATGCGTGGTCAGTGCTTAATGCCGTGCTCTCCACGAAAAGCTAGAGTATTGCTAAAGGAGAAAAAAGCTGTTGTAAAACAGAAGTCTCCTTTCACTATTCAGCTGACTATTCCTACCGGGGAAACGAAGCAAGAGGTCACTTTAGGTGTTGATGCTGGCTCTAAGCATATTGGCATTTCTGCTACCACTGCAAAAACAGAGCTTTTTGCTTCAGAGGTAGAGTTGCGTCAGGATATTACAGGCCTATTAGCCGATCGTCGTGCTTTAAGAAATAGTCGACGCGCTCGCAAGACCCGTTATCGTGCTCCTCGTTTTAACAATCGTGTTCACTCTAAACACAAAGGCTGGTTAGCTCCTAGCATTGAAAACCGTATTCAGGCGCATTTATCGCGTATTGAATCTGTTTTGAAGTTGTTTCCTGTAACTAAGATAGTGGTTGAAACTGCATCTTTTGATATTCAAAAGATTAAGAATCCAGCTATTACAGGCAAGGGCTATCAACAAGGCGATCAGTTAGATTTTTCGAATGTGCGTGAATATGTTCTCTGGAGGGATGGTTACTCGTGCCAACACTGCAAAGGCAAGTCCAAAGACAAGGTTCTTTGTGTGCATCACCTCGAAAGTCGCAAGACTGGTGGTAATGCTCCTAACAATCTAATTACACTTTGTGAAACCTGCCATAAGAATTATCACGAAGGATTAATTACGCTTAACATAAAGCGTGGGCGATCATTTAAACATGCGGCATGTATGAATATTATGCGTCATGCATTTGTTGCTCGCTTACGTGAAGCACATCCAGGAATTCCAATAGAAGAAACTTACGGCTATATCACTAAATACCAGCGCATTAAATTAAAGTTACCAAAGACTCATTGCGCAGATGCCTTCTGTATAGCAGGTAATTTACATGCCAATAGATCTGATGTCTACCTTTATCAAAAGCAGACCCGTAAACATAATCGCCAGATTCACAAGGTCAATGCTATAAAGGGCGGTATAAGGAAATTAAACCAAGCTCCTTATATAGTCAAAGGCTTTAGACTTTTCGATAAAGTTAAGTGTTTTGGTAAAAAGTGCTATGGAAAAGAAGGTTTTATTATGGGACGTCGTCAAGATGGAGGTTTTGATATTAGAACCATTGATGGTCAACATATATCAAAATCTGTCTCCCCTAAAAAACTTAAGCTTATCGAAAAGCGAAAAACATTTTTAACTGAAATAAAAAAAGAGGTAGCTTCCTCCCCTGTCTAAAGACAGGGGTTTCTGCGCTATTAATATTATGGCATACGATCAGGTGCAAAGCCCACTTATCGATAGCGTTGAGCACCATGACTACACTCGCTGGCGCACTATGCAGCTGTGTGCTGAGATGATTGCCTCTAATGAAGAGCTAGCCAAATCCGATGCCTGTGTAGCTGAGGCTGGTGTATGGAAAGGCGGTTTTTCTTACATGATTAATGCTGCTTTTGCTAACCGTACTTTGCATTTGTTCGATACTTTTGAAGGCTTCGATATGAAGCAGGTCGATCACGACATTGAAAAGGGCTTAATCTGTTCCAAAAAAGTTGTTAAAAGTTACACATCCTTATTGGACTTATCCGCACTCTGTTGACGGCATAGGAGGTTAGTTTCCTCACTACCTATGTCCCAACTA
>NZ_CABTML010000014.1:0-43743 GCF_902485895.1 uncultured Anaerobiospirillum sp.
CATTTCAATGAGGAGGCAAGTAAAGCAATTGTTCAAGACATACGTTTTGTGCCTTATGGTAATTGTTATTACATTGAAGTAGTCTATGATGATGGTCAAGCATCATCCAATAATGTCTTACTTAATAAAAGCAATATCATGGGTATTGATCTTGGCATTAATAATCTTGCAACCATAGTATTCAATCAGCCGGGTATTTGCCCTGTTCTGATTAACGGCAAGCCTATCAAGTCAATCAACCATCGCTTTAACAAATATAAGAAAGAACTACAAGAAGCTCGCGAAGCTAAGCACATCAATTGTATTGTTGTAAAACGCAGGAACAGGATAAACGATTACTTTCACAAGGCATCAAAGCGCATTATAGATCTATGCCTGAAAACCGATACTGGCACGATTGTGATCGGGTATAACAAAGGATGGAAGGAATCGTCCAATATTGGTAAGGTTAATAACCAAAACTTCACCAATATCCCGCATCTAGATCTGGTCAATAAGATCAAATATAAGGCTAAAAAGTACGGCATTGATGTGATTGTGACTGAGGAAAGTTATACTAGTAAAGCAAGTAGTTTAGATCTAGATGATATTCCTACTTACGGTCTAGTTAATAATAAAAAGCCAGTGTTTAGTGGTACTCGAGTAAAGCGCGGTCTTTATAAAGCAAAGAATGGTGTCTTACTCAATGCTGATGTTAATGGAAGCATTAATATCATTAGAAAAGTATTCGAAAATGCTTCTGTAAAGAAGCTATTTGGTAGCGGCTGCGTGTTTCAGCCGATACGGGTAACTTGTTAGCCGTATGAGATTTGGCGAGATTAATTTGGGCCCTACAAGCTCACGTTAGCTACGCCATGAAGCTCACGCCATAATCGTAAGATTTGGCGGGAGTAATTCACTCTGCGACTTAGTCGATCACGAATCAACTCCAGTTGTAGCCAAGCTCTACGTTAATGGTGTCAAAGTAATTTCTGGTGATAGAGATGGGCTATGTGGCCTAAACGGCAACTTCTTTGGCTTATATAAGTAGGTCACTGTCCAAGCTGCTAATAAGTAGTATTGTGTACATGTGCTTCGACTCATCAAAAAAGCGTCATATTAATTCTCAAAGCCTGCAGATTTTTATCTAAGATCGCAGGCTTTTTTGTTAAACGCTAAAGCCATATTGGGCGCATCAAAGGCCTCACGACACAAATAACGCCTCTAGCATCTAGTAGCTGAGTCAAATGAGCATGCCTTATTTATCGAGGGCTGTAATGGGGCACTAAATATACACTGTAATGAGCCACTACATTTACACCCAATGTGATATTTATCTTGAGTTTGTTTACAGGTATCAAAGGGAGTAGTGCTGAGGCTTTTTAACTATGGGGGTGTATAAACAAAAGCGGCACTGACCACATTAAAGGTGGACAGTGCCGAAGTAAGACTCCATAGCGTATATGCACTATGGGTAGTGTCTCTAGCAAAAAGGTAAGCGTAGCCTATGCTTTTTAAGAAATGTTAAACCTTGCCCTGAATCTTAGTCTCAAGGAAAGCTTTGAAATCTGTAAGCTCATCAAACTTAGCGCAGTTAGCAATCAGGTAGTTTAAGACACGTGGAAGGTCTTTTAAGTATCCAGACTTGCCATCACGTAAGTTAAGTCGATTGAACAGGCCTAGCACCTTGATATGACGCTGAATTGCGCAGATGTAAACAAAGCGTGCAATGTCTGCCTCAGTTACCTTCTCACCATCAATGATGCCAGAAGCACTATAGACACGATGTAAGTGGCCTATTAACATCTGACGTAACCTATCTTCAATCTCGAAGTAGCAATCATAGGCTAAAGAGGCTAAATCGTAGCCAATTGGGCCTAAGACCATGTCCTGATAGTCAAGGATAGCTAGACGGGAGAGAATTGATGGCTCACCACCGCCTGGGGTTACGAACATGATGTTGCGGCTGTGGAAGTCGCGGTGCATAGCACGCTGCGGCTGCATAGCACACTGAGCAGCTATAAAGTCAAAAGAGCGCTTAAGCATCTCATTTTCAGCATCGCTCAGCTCTAAATGTAGCGTCTTATCTAAAAGCCACTCGGTGAAGATGCCCATTTCCATCTGCATAAAGTCATGATCAAACTTAGGCAGATTTTGCATGGTCACATAATCACTCTCATCAAAGCTATATTCAGGGATGATTTGTGCCATAGAGGCGTCATCTTGTTGAGATTGTGCTTTCTTTTGTGCAATTAATGCTGCTTCTTCCTTAGAAAAAGGCATGCAACCAATCTTGGTCATCTCTACGACAGCCTTAAAGAGGTAGGCTGGCCTAAGGTCCTCTTGCAGGGTCTTGAACAGATCACGATCACCAAAGTCCTCGAGCACCATAAAGCCTTGTTCAATATCACAGGCAACAATGGCTGGGACTAGGACTTTAGAGTTCTTAAGAGCATGGTTGATTGCAAAGAACTCACGGTTCTTTTGTGTCTCAGGCGGAGCATCCATAACGATGACCGAGCCTGAGTAGGCGCTAAAGCCTTTTTTCACACCAGCCTTATCACAAAGCTCGTTGAACTTAGCCTCATCGAGCTTTAAGCGATAGTAACGGCGGAAAGAGGCGTCACCATTGAGTGGAGCTAAAGAGCCAGCGCACTGACAGCCACAATCGCAAGGGTTGCAATCAGAGCAAGGAATGTCGCAGGACTTTAAGAATGCAATTAGTTGGGAATAACGATCAGACACGTTTAAATACTAAATCCCACACTCCATGGCCTAAACGCTCGCCGCGCTTTTCAAACTTGGTGAGTGGACGCCATTCAGGACGCGGGATATAGCCTCCAGATGGGTTGGTATTCTCAAGACCTTCAGCGGCATTTAAGCACTCAAGCATCTGCTCTGCGTACTCTTGCCAATCTGTGGCCATACGGATGTTGCCACCATGCTTTAAAAGTGGGGTGACAAGCTTTAAAAACTCTGGGTTGACTAAGCGACGCTTGTGATGGCGTGCCTTTGGCCAAGGATCGGGAAAGAAGATTTGCAAAATGTCGATGCTTTCAGGGCCTAAGCACTTAGTTAAGACCTCAAAGGCATCGTACTTAATTACCTTGGCATTGGAAATCTGAGCTTCTTCAATAAGCTTCATACAGGCACCAACACCAGGTGGGTGTACTTCGATTCCGAGATAATTTCGCAATGGGTCTTTTTGCGCCATTTCAACAAAGGATGCGCCCATACCAAAGCCAATTTCAACCACTAATGGAGCTTCACGACCAAAGATAGCAGCAGTGTCTAAGCGCTCAAGTGAGCTTACATCAACTGCATACTTTGGAGAGAGTTCTTCTAAAGCCTTGGTCTGAGCATTGGTCATACGACCAGCGCGGATGACGAATGACTTAACGCGGTGGTTCTTGTGTTCGTTATCATCACCTTGAGTGGCACACTCGCCTTGTGAATCACAGGCTTGCTCTTGTTTGTTAAGGTCAAGTTCTTGGGAGTCTAACCCATTACGGATATCTTCAGTCATAAAGCCTTTTTTAAAAAAAACAAAAATGCCGTCGCGTTTCAGACTTAACAAGCTAACATGTGCTTATTAATCTGAGAAGTGACGGCCAAGACAATAGAATATTCGCACTATGCACTGCAAGCGTATGCTTATGAGTATGCTCAATTATGATCTAAATTTAGATCAGCTGCAGTTCCTGCATAGCGCTCTTAATGGCGCTCTTAGTCTCATCGCTAAGTGGCATAATAGGCAGACGAACCTCATCAGAGCATAAGCCTAATAAAGATACTGCGTACTTAGCGCCTGCTGGAGATGGCTCACGGAACATGAGGCCGTGGAGCTTCATGAGCTTGTCTTGTAATTCACGAGCTTCAACCCACTTGTTTTGTGCAGTGAGCTCTTGAACTTGATGGACTAAGTGAGGGGCAACGTTGGCAGTAACAGAAATACAGCCTACACCACCTGCTACGTTATAGCTAACCTGGGTAGCGTCTTCACCAGATAACCAGGTAAAGTCTTCACGCTTGATTAAAGCGCGTTCAAGCCATGGTCGAGCTAAATCACCTGTAGCGTCCTTAACACCTGCAATACGTGGCAGGGTAGCAATTTTAGCTAAGGTTTCTGGCAGGATGTTAACTACTGCACGGCCTGGGATATTGTAAACAAAGATCGGCAGGTTAGTCTCGTCATGAACGAGCTTAAAGTGCTGATATAAGCCTTCTTGGTTTGGACGGTTGTAGTAACCGGCTACATGTAAAAGACCATCGGCACCAGCCTTTTGAGCCTCTTGAGAGTAGTGAATGGCTTCCATTGGATTGTTAGAGCCAGCACCTGCCATAACTGGGATACGTTTTTTGGCAGCTGAGGCAACAATCTCGATAACCTTGGAGTGTTCTTCTGAGGTGAGGGTAGGACATTCGCCTGTAGTACCTGCAGGTACAAGACAGTCGGTGCCGTTTTCAATGTGCCACTCAACCAAACGCTCTAAAGCCTGCTCATCAAGCTTACCGTTCTTAAACGGTGTAATAAGAGCAACTAGGGATCCGTGAAACTTGTGCATATCAGCTCCGTGTGGGACGAAAAGTGTCATCTAGACTAAGGAGCTAGCAAAAGCTCCTATAGCTTAATGATCCAGTGTATAGCAGGGTCAATGCACAGTGCTTTAAGCAGGGATACAAAGACTCTTGTTAATCTTGCGTACAAAGCTTCATTACAAAAGGGCAGCAAGCGCCAGCATGACTATATGAAGCGTGCCATGAAATATACATGACCTTGTGTTAACAATTTTAAGCAACGCAAGGCAGTCTATAAAGATCAAATATAGCTATACGCACTGTTTTTGCGATTTTTGCGCCCTTTTACTCCCTAACTTGCACCTGATAGCGCCAAAGTTGTGCAACAATCACATTCTCGCCTTGGCAAAGTTAGTTTTTGCATCATACTGGTGCGCTTGCTAAGTTCTTAGTGTTTCAACCTTTAATGACAAAGGCAGCAAGGCAGTGAATATTGGATAAGCACAACGACAAAGAGCAGCTCTCCTCTCTAGCAAAATATGAAAAGCCCGCACGAGGCGGGCTTTTCAATACTATGGGCTTACATGAGTACAGCGCACTTGTAATCTCTTAGATGTCTTTGACATCTAAGAGTGTTAGCCCATGTAAGGCTCTAAGAATCAAGATAAGCTAATTGCCTCTTAGCATTTAGAGCCTCATGTTGCGTACAACAAACTAGAGAGGCTTAAAGGTACTCTTACTTGTTGTTTTGCAGACGTAAGGTTGGGAATAAGATTACGTCACGGATGGTGTGGCAGTTAGCAAAGAGCATAACTACGCGATCAATACCGATACCCTCACCAGCAGTAGGAGGCAGACCGTGCTCTAAGGCTACAATGTAGTCCTCATCGTAGTACATAGCCTCGTCATCACCGCACTTCTTCTGCTCTGCCTGCTGACGGAAACGACCTGCCTGATCATCTGGATCGTTAAGCTCAGAGAAGCCGTTACCCATTTCACGGCCGCCAATGAAGAACTCAAAGCGATCGGTGAAAGCTGGGTTTACGTCAGAACGGCGAGCTAATGGAGAAATCTCAGCTGGGTACTCAGTAATGAAGGTAGGCTGCTGTAACTTAGACTCAGCAACTTCTTCGAATAAGGCAGCAATGTAGTGGCCTAATACCCAACCCTTATTCATCTCAACGTGCAGCTTCTTACACCACTCGCGTGCCTTGTCTTCATCTTCAAGATCCTCCATAGTGATCTTGCCATCAGAGTACTTAACAATAGCCTCACGCATGGTCAGACGCTCAAATGGCTTAGCAAAGTCGAGGTCTAAGCCCTCTTCGCCTTCCTTGCCATAGTGAACCTTGGTGTCGCCTAAAACATCTAAGGCCATCTTACGGAAGAGGTCTTCAGTAAAGTCGATGAGATCGTTGTAATCATGATAGGCCATATAGAACTCAATCATGGTGAACTCTGGGTTATGACGAACGTCGATACCCTCGTTACGGAAGTTACGGTTGATCTCGTAAACACGCTCAAAACCACCCACAACCAGACGCTTTAAGTAAAGCTCTGGTGCGATACGTAAGTACATGTCCATATCGAGGGCATTGTGGTGGGTGATAAATGGCTTAGCGTTAGCACCACCTGGGATGACGTGCATCATAGGAGTTTCAACTTCCATGAAGCGAGCCTCATCCATGTAACGGCGGATAAAGGAAACAATCTTAGTACGGATCTGGAATGCACGACGGGACTCTTCGTTAGCAATCAGGTCTAAGTAACGCTGACGGCAACGTGCCTCTTGATCTACTAAGCCCTTGTACTTCTCAGGCAGAGGACGCAGAGCCTTTACTAACAGACGCAGTGAGGTAACGTGCAGGGTAAGCTCACCAGTCTTGGTCTTGAAGGCATAGCCAGTAACACCAATGATGTCACCTAAGTCTAACTTCTTGAAGAGCTCCTGGTACTGACCCTCTGGCAGAGCATCGCGGGTAACGTATACCTGAATCTTACCGCCCATATCCTGTAAGGTAGCAAAAGCAGCCTTACCCATGATGCGGCGGGTCATGATACGACCAGCGATAGTGTAGGTGTTCTTCTCTTGCTCAAGGGTGTCAGCATCTTTATCTGCGTTAGCCTTGACGATGTCGCAAGAAATAGCATCACGGTGGAAGTCGTTTGGATAGGCTTGGCCTTGCTCACGTAAAGCAGCAAGCTTCTCGCGGCGCTCAAGAATTTGAGAGTTGGTGTTCTCAGTGTTTGGAGTAGTAGCCTGAGTCATGGTCGTTATGGATCCTGGTTAAAAGGCTTAAAAAATTCTGTAAAGATAATCGTATGCCTTACAAGAGCATCTAGATTATCTTGTTTAAGGCTCTATCAAGCACATACACTATTGATGCACTTACTATCAGTATGTTTGACCTTGTAACTTACCTAAGTTACAGGACTGATAAGAGCACAGTGAATTTTGTTGCGTGTATGGACTTAGCTTTAATCGTACAAATAGCCTTAACTATAGGCCTTGCTTTAAGCTTGCCTCAATAAATTGGTCAAGGTCTCCGTTTAAGACCTTGGTAGTGTCACGACATTCAACGTTGGTACGTAAGTCTTTAACACGGGCGTCATCGAGCACGTAGGAGCGAATTTGAGAGCCCCAGCCGATGTCGTCTTTACTATCTTCGATGGCTTGTTGTTCACTGCGTTGTTTGCGCAGCTCTAATTCATAGAGCTTGGCACGCAATTGCTTCATAGCCTGATCGCGGTTTTGAAACTGCGAACGCTCATTTTGGCAAGAGACCACAATGCCTGTCGGAATGTGAGTAATACGTACTGCTGATTCAGTCTTGTTTACGTGCTGACCTCCGGCACCTGAAGAGCGGAATACATCGGTCTTAAGGTCGGCAGGGTTGATATCAATGGTGATATTGTTGTCGATTTCAGGGTAAACGAAAGCTGAGCAAAATGAAGTATGACGACGGTTATTTGAGTCAAATGGTGATTTACGTACTAGGCGATGAATGCCTGTTTCGGTACGTAGCCAGCCATAGGCATATGGGCCCTCAAACTTAACAGTGGCTCCTTTGATGCCTGCAACTTCACCTTCAGTAAGGTCGGTTACAGTGCACTTAAAGCCGTGTTTTTCACCAAATTTGACGTACATGCGCATGACCATCTCAGCCCAATCTTGAGCTTCGGTACCGCCTGAACCTGACTGAATGTCTAAGTAGCAGTCGGAATTGTCATGCTCTTTGGAGAACATTCTTTCGAACTCTAAAGTCTCTACTTTTTGTTCTAAAGCATCGCACTCAGCGACTGCCTCATTGAGAGTGTTCTCATCATTCTCTTCTGTGCCTAGCTCATAGAGCATAGCCACATCTGAAAGTCCGCTGTCAATGTCATCAAAGGTTTGAATGACATGCTCTAAAGTCTGGCGCTCTTTACCAAGAGCTTGTGCTTTCTCAGAATCACCCCAGACCTCTGGGTCTTCCATCAGACCGTTTACCTCTTCCAAGCGCTCGCGTTTGGAAGCTAAATCAAAGATACCCCCTGAGGGAATCAGTACGCTCTTGCAAGTTATCAAGGCGCGTTTGTAAAGAAATGTTGTCTAACACTTTGTATTCCCGTGAAAAAAGTGCGATCAATGTCAACAAAATTCAAAAGGGGATTATAACAAAAAGCCCGCGTTAAAGCCGCACAAAAACAAGGAATGCTACAGAAAAATGCTAGAATCTCTAATTGAGTTGCTGCTCTTTAGTTAAAGTAGAGTATGCACCTGACACAACAATACGTACTCTCAACCGTACTTATGCCTTGTCACGCAAAGTAGCTCAAGAGTGCAGATGTATCTACTAAGTAGATGCAAGCTCGTTATTTATGTGCATAAATTAGTATATAGCTAGGCTCATACAGTGCTAAAGTAGCCTAAAGCTTGTATGTACAGCGTATGACAAAAGCAAATTTTGCTCTAGCTAAACTTGCAGCTAAGGTAGGATGAGATTAGGAGAAAAAAATGTTAGCTGACGATATCAAAGTTTCTGTTGAAATGGCCTTAAGAGAGGATTTGGGCGGTAAGGTAGACCCATCATTAGATGTTACTGCTCAGCTTATTCCTGCAGACCACGTCAATGAGGCTACTGTTATTACCCGTGAGAGCGGTATCTTCTGCGGCAAAGAGTGGGTTGAAGAGGTATATCGTCAATTAGGCAACAAGGTTGAGATTACCTGGTTTGTAAAAGACGGCGACGCGGTAGAGCCAAACCAAAAGCTCTTTAGCCTCAAGGGTGATGCTCGTACCATGCTCACTGCTGAACGTACTACCTTAAACTTCGTTCAGACCTTATCTGGTACTGCAACTTTAGTTAATCAGTACGTGAAGGCTATGGGCGATACCAAGACTCAGCTTTTAGATACCCGTAAGACCGTTCCAGGCTTACGTACTGCCTTAAAGTATGCAGTAACTGTAGGCGGTGGTCATAATCACCGTATTGGCCTTTTCGATATGTACCTCATCAAGGAAAACCACATCATGGCTTGTGGTGGCATCTCCAAGGCTATCGCTAAGGCTCATGAGCTGACCCCTGGTATCAAGGTTGAAGTTGAGGTAGAAAGCCTTGAGGAGCTCAAGGAGGCTTTAGCAGCTAAGGCTGACATCATCATGCTCGATAACTTCAAGTTCGAGGATATGATTGAGGCCGTTAAGATCACTGCTGGTCAGGCTAAGCTCGAGATTTCTGGTAATGTAAACTTAGAGACCATTGGTAAGTATGCAACTACTGGTGTAGATTTCATCTCAGTAGGCTCCTTAACTAAGCACGTACGTGCCATGGACCTCTCCATGCGCTTTGCTAAGGACTAAGCAAGGCCAAAGCCAGTCTAAGCAGTAGCTAAAATAGACTATGCTAGTGCCAATAAAGTCTAAGCAAGAGCTAGGAAAGCAGCGGCCTTTGCATGCATGCATTCATACATGCATGCTAAAGCGCCGCTACTTAGCTTACAAAGAAAAAGCCCTGTTAGCATTAACAGGGCTTTTTCTTTGGATTAAGCCTATGCCAATCTTAAAGCTATGTGCCTCCTGCAGCTACAGCTGCATGAGAAGCGTTGCTGCACTCGCTGCAAGGCTGCAGCGATTAGAGTGTTACTACGTGGCTTTAGCCGCATCCATGAGAGTGTTACTACGTGGCTATGGCCGCAGCGATGAGAGTGTTACTACGTGGCTATGGCCGCAGCCATGAGGGCTGGGCTGTGTGACTATAGCTGCTAGTTGATGGTCTCGATGTTCACACGAGGCATAATGCGGCAGACTAACTCATATGGAATAGTATTGGCTAAAGCAGCAATACGCTCTACAGGCAGACCATCGCCCCACAATATCACCTCATCACCGATCTTATCGGTACTTTCTGGTCCTAAGTCGACAAAGAGCATATCCATACAGACGTGGCCTGCGGTTGGGACGTTGCGACCATTAATGCGTACTGGTGTGCCATTAGGCATAGAGCGAGGGTAACCATCGCCATAACCAGCTGCAACAATACCAATAACGGTGTCATATGGGGCTGTCCATGCAGCACCATAGCCAACCATTGCGCCCTTTTTAACTTTGCGCATAGCAATGAGGGAGCTTTTTAAAGTCATCACAGGGGTAAGACCTAAGTCTGAGCCAGTACGATCGGCAAAAGGTGAAATGCCGTACATAATGATGCCAGGACGTACCCACTGAGTTCGAGCATTTGGACAAGCAATGATGCCTGCACTGTTAGCTAAACAGATATCACCACTAAAGCACTTAGCTACTTTATTGAAGTATTCAATCTGCTGCTGATTGTACTCATCCTTTTCAGGGGTATCGGCAACGCTTAGATGGGAGATAAGGCCGATTGGTTTGGCAACCTTGTCAGAGCTCTCTAAAAGCTGCTTCATCTTGGCCACTTCGTCTTCAGCAGCACCTAAGCGATGCATGCCAATATCAATCTTTAACCAGGCATTAATAGGCTTGCTGATGTGGCTTTGCTCAATGGCTTTAATCTGTTCCATATCATGGACAGCAGTATAAAAGCCGTGCTCTGAAATAACAGGGATATCCTCAGCGTTTAAAAAGCCCTCTAGTAAGATAATCTTCTTTTTGATACCAGAGAGTTTAAGCTCCATAGCCTCAGGCACACGGGCCACAGCAAAAGCTTCAACGTAAGGCTCTAAGGTGCGGGCGACTTGAACTAAGCCATGACCATAAGCATTGGCCTTTACCACCGCGACCAGATTTGACTCAGGCACTTTTGATCTAATGAGCTTAAGGTTGTCAACTAAAGCCTGACGGTTAATTACTGCGGTTACTGATTTCATTTTGTAATACGCCGATGATGCTATGCCATTAGAAAAAAGTGCATGGACATAATCACAAGTTATTACGAGCATGTCCTTACACTTTTGTACTGCCTCATCAATGAGGCCTGTCTATTGTACAAGATATGCTCATAAGGGTCTTACTATTTCTTATTCAAGTGCAAAATAGCACTGCACCATAACGTTTAGTCTCATAAAGAAAAAGAGAGCTAAGGGCAAAGAGAGTCTGTTGCCCAAGATAAAAGAGATGCATGCCTAGCCAATGTAAATGGTCACACTTAGCCTTAGCGGCCATATCCAAGGAAAGTTAAGCGTAGGTAGATATGTGGCAGGCAAGCTTAGGATTTTAAAGATGAGCGCTTAGAAAGCTCAAAGTATGTGGAACAATTAACAGTAGATGGGCTAGATATACTAGCAACAACTACCAGATGAGATCTGGCAGTTGTGATGGTAGTAGTTAATGATGCCTAGCTGTAGGCGATGACATCTGATGTTGGGACAGGGGCGGCATTATCGAAGTTGGCCTCAGCATAGCCCTTGTCGTAGAAGGCAGTGTACTCACCGATAAAGTGAAGATCGATGTCAGCAATGGCACCGTTACGGTTTTTGCCAATGATTAAGGTAGCCTCATTAGAGTTGTCATGACCGCCAGGACCTGGGCCATAAATAGCCTCACGCTGCAAGAACATAATCATATCAGCATCCTGCTCTAACGAACCTGACTCACGCAGATCGGAGTTTAATGGACGGTGATCTTTTCGGCTATCAACTTCACGATTAAGCTGTGCTAATGCAAGAACTGGCACTTTAAGCTCTTTTGCAAGCATCTTTAAAGAGCGTGAGATCTCAGCAATTTCTAAGGTACGGTTAGCTGCTTTACTTTGAGCACGCATTAACTGCACGTAGTCGATCATAATGACGCTAAGACCGCCATATTCATTGGCAAGCTTACGAGCACGACTACGTAGCTCTAATGGAGTTAAATCAGAGCTATCGTCGATATACAGCTTGTCCATATAGCGATCTTGAGGCAGCACCATAGTAAGCATTTTGAGCTTACGAATAATGTCAGACCAGTGGGTATTGTTTACCTTACCTGATCTTAAGTCATTCATACTGATGCGACCAAATGTGGACAGAAGACGCAAGAGGATCTGTTCTGTAGGCATTTCAAGCGAGAAGACTAATGCAGGCTTAGTAACATCTGGATTCATGGCGATATTGGCCACGATGTTCATCGCAAAGGATGTCTTACCCACAGAAGGTCGTGCGGCAATAATATTAAGCGAGCCAGGCTGCAAACCTTGAGTAATATTATCTAACTCCGCAAACCCGCTTGGGACACCCGACATCATATTTGGGTTGCGCATGTCCTTCTGGATTTTTTCGAGTAATTCTACGGCCTGAGCTACTACAGGTTTAGGACCTTCAGTATTGTTATTGGAGTTTTCAACTAGCTCAAAGATAGAGCCTGCGGCCTTATCGTAAATCTCTTTAACGGACAGACCATTAGGCTCATAGCACATGTTAATGATGTCTTCGCTCAGCTCAATCATGGCGCGACGTCGAGCTTTATTGCGGATAATTTGCGCAAACTCAATCACAGCTGATGTAGGCAGGCTAATGCCAGTGATCAAGCTTGCGATATAGCTATAGCCACCCGCTTTGTCGAGATTGCCGTCGGTCTCAAGCATGTCACATAAGACAGTACGGTTAAAGTCATCTGAAGATGCAGAGCGCTGCAAGATGGTCTTGTAGATAAGACGGTTCTTGTTTGAGATGAACTCTTCTTCGTTTAAAGCACCTACTGTCTCTGATACTTTTGAGAGCAAAGTGCCATCCTGGATCAGGGCTCCTAAGAAGCTACGCTCAGCATCGAGGTCTTTAGGTGTGTCTCTAGAGACTGACTGGCTGCTACCATAATCACTCATTTAGGCAACTCCTGATCTAAAGAAAAGTTGAACAAACTAAAAGCACAGGCCTTAATCTTGAGATCTCAAAGTAATGCGATCTCTTAGTATTGTGATCTTAGATCCTGCTTTTAATATCTTGCTGTGTGCAGCTATATAGCCATTATTGTATATGAGATCGCTAGAGTCTAAAAATGACCAAGATCTCTATGTGTAAAGGCTAGATTGTTAAAAGCATGTATATCTTGTTTATGTGCTAAAACAAGATAAATATCAGCGTTTTTTAGCAAAAGATGGATCTAGTAGTGATCTTCTTCGTGTTTGCGGGGCCACTATCTTAGGATCTTGGAAAGGCTCTGACAAGGTATATTTTTTTTGATTTTCAGTGAACTTTTCTAGGCAGTTGCAGATGCTTGTAAGTACCGTAAATGATCTCCACTGAGATCTTTTAAACAATCAAAATATCAGTTCTTGCATGCCTAGATGGTGCACATCATGGATACGATCTCTTGCATACGCAACGAGGTGATATGAAAGGCTTTTGTGGCAATTGAGCTTGCTGATCTTAAAACGAAAGCCGATTTACAAAATGACAAATCTTTAAACGAAAGCGGATAAACAAATAGCAAACACTCAAGACGCAATAAGGGCGTTGAGTAAAATTTGTTTATTTAAAGGGGATTGTGAACGAGGTGTTCAAGATTGAGCGAAAGCTCGAGAGGAGTGGCGCACCCGAAGAGATTCGAACTCCTGACCGATCGGTTCGTAGCCGATTACTCTATCCAGCTGAGCTACGGGTGCGTGATTGTCACTTGACAGGCTTGTGCTCATCAAGTGGCGCTCATTATAGCAAAATAATTTGAAGTGGCAAGCAATTTTCACAAAAATTTAAAGGATTTTTCATCTTTTCTGTGTAAAAGGCTTGCATATGGGATTCTTATGCGGATTTTTTACAGCTAGTTAGATGGTTCTCTATGTTGAAAAAGCCATAGCTGCAGAAAGACTCCCCATAGCTATGTACTCACTCACATTCATGCATATATGATCATGCATGCACTGGCATGCGATAAGTTTGGCATTAAAACAAGGTACAAACATTTGCCTAGAAAGTGCGTTGTTTGGGCACTAAAGGCTTAGGTGAATAGATAGTAGTAAGGCAGGAGGGAATTGTTTGTAAGCTGTAAGCGTGAGATCGATTATCTAAACAAGATAAATATGTGGGTGTTTTATGTTGCATAGATACAACATAAAGATATAAAAAAACAGCATCAAGTGCTGTTCATTTTTTATCACGGTGGCGGAGAGAAAGGGATTCGAACCCTCGATACAACTTTTTGGTCGTATGCTCCCTTAGCAGGGGAGTACCTTCAGCCTCTCGGTCATCTCTCCGCAACGGTGTGCGCGCATTATCAGGCTTTTAGCTATCCTTGTCAAGCATTTGAGAGCAAGTTTTTTCATATGCTTCACTTGCACGTTTAACAAACACCTTATATATGCTTTTTTGTGGCAAGGTGCTAAGCTAAAGATCAAATTCGTCTAGGCAAGTATCCATAGTTAATGATGGCCTTAAAACCAGTGCCTTTGGTTGGTCTTATGGCCATATTGCCTGATGGTGCTAAGAGATTCTAATAATGCCTTATACATATGAGCATGCATTTAAGAGCGCAAATCATCGGTGACTAAGACAAGCTATAGGCTAGTTAAAGCCTAGATGAGCTAGTTGAAGTGGAATATATCAGTAGATGCGTGAAAGTAGGGCTTGTGCCAAGCAATGGTCGTAAGCTAGAGCAGATGGGGACTCTTAGTCGTCTAACCTAGAGTAGATGAGGAGTTTTAATGGCCGTAAGCTAGAGCTGAGGTGAGCTTTTGATGGTTTTAAGCTAGATTTGATGGGGTCTTTTGTACAAGAAGGCAAAAAATAAGGCAGTCATAGACTGCCTCTAGCTTATGAGTTGTAATCTTGATCATAGTCGACAAGAAAGTCTTCCTCATTGTCGCGACCATCTCGCACAATGCGGCAGTCATCAGGAGCCTCAATTCCTAGGCGCACCTGTCCTGAACGTATCTCAACTACAGTGACATAAATGTCTTTGCCGATACGTACTTTCTCGTCTTTACGTCGTGAGATTACAAGCATCGAAAGCATCCGTATATTTGCATATACGGCTCCTGTTCTATAGTCGTTACACTTAATGAAGCTTAAGTTACAGACTGTAGTTTTATATGTAGTGCTGCACTTGGCACTAAAAGTGGTGCAGCACTACATTCAGGCTAGTTTAGCCTTTTAGAACTGTAGATAAGCTATTACAGGTTCTGCTCAAGGAAAGGAGCTACTGCAGCAATTGCAGCATCCAGACCTGCCTTGTTAGTACCGCCTGCCTGAGCCATGTCAGGACGACCGCCACCCTTGCCATCAACGTGTGCAGCAACGGCGTTAACTAAGTCACCAGCCTTAACCTTAGCGGTCATATCCTTAGAAACTGCACCAATGAGGTTAACCTTATCGGTCTTCTCATCAACAGAGCCTAAGACTACTACACAGGTCTTTAAGGTGTTCTTGAGCTCATCAACAGCTAAACGCAGCTCGCGCATGGAGTAGCCATCAACCTTACGAGCAACAACCTTAACTCCCTTGCACTCAGTAGCTTCGTGAGCGAAGTTTACGCACTCAAGATGAACCAGCTTCTCCTTTAAGAGCATGTTCTCGTGCTCGATAGAAGAGGTGTGCTCAATCATGTACTTAGCACGATCTACTACAGAGAAGTTATCAGTCTTTAAGATGTTGCAAGCTTGAGCAACAGCCTGTGATAAGGACTGCTGATATTCAATAGCAGCTGCACCAACTAAAGCTTCAATACGACGAACACCAGATGCGATAGACTCGTCTGAGGAGATCATGAAGTAGCCTAAGTCACCAGTACGCTCAGCGTGGGTACCACCGCACAGTTCTTTAGAGGCATCGCCCATAGTAAGAACACGTACTTCACCATCGTACTTCTCATCAAACAGAGCCATAGCGCCGCACTTCTTGGCAGCCTCTAAGTCCATGATGTCAGTCTGAATTACATAGTTGTCGCGGATCCACTCGTTAACGCGAGCAGTAATCTGCTGACGCTCCATGGAAGTTAATGGCTGAGGATGTGAGTAGTCAAAGCGTAGACGGTCAGGACCTACAGAAGAACCCTTCTGATGGACATGGTCGCCTAAGATCTCACGCAGGGCAGCGTGGAGTAAGTGGGTAGCACTGTGATGAGCGGCAATAGCCTTACGACGCTTAGCATCAACAATGGCCTTGCACTCGTCGCCAGCCTTGAACTCACCTAGCTCAACACGGCCTAAGTGAATAGTTGCCTTACCAACAGCCTTGGTATTCTCAACGATAAAGAGGTTGTTACCGCAACGAATCTCGCCGGTATCACCAATCTGACCACCCTTTTCAGCATAGAAAGGAGTGTTATCTAAAACGATTACAGCCTGCTCATCAGTTAAGATGCCATCAGTTTCTTCAGTGCCCTTGAACAGAGCGATGATCTTGCCGTTATCTTCAGTGCGATCGTAGCCTGAGAAGGTGGTCTGAGCGTTTAACTTAAGCTCCTTGTTGTAGTCGATGCCGAAACTAGAGGCGGACTTAGCGCGAGCACGCTGCTTTTCCATCTCGCTCTCAAAGCCATCCATATCAACTACATAGCCACGATCACGAACTACGTCCTGAGTTAAATCTGCAGGGAAGCCGTAGGTATCGTAGAGCTTAAAGGCAACCTCACCCGGAATAGTACGCTCAGCACCGAGCTTTTCAAGCTCAGAGTCAAGCAGAGCTAAGCCACGGTCTAAGGTATTTAAGAACTGCTCTTCTTCTTTCTTTAAGGTGCGCTCGATTAATGATTGCTGCTCAACGAGCTCTGGATAAGCCTTGCCCATCAGCTCAGCAAGCTTAGCGACCATCTTGTAGAAGAATACGTCCTTAGCGCCTAACAGACGGCCATGACGAACAGCACGACGGATGATGCGGCGCAGTACGTAACCACGACCCTCATTAGATGGCAGAACACCATCTGCAATTAAGAATGCACATGAGCGGATGTGGTCTGAAATTACGCGCAGAGACTTAGAAGACTTGTCGGTAACATTCAGGATGTTAGCAGCAGTATCGATAAGATCGCGGAACAGATCAATATCGTAGTTAGAGTGAACGCCCTGCAGAACAGCAGCAATACGCTCTAAGCCTAAGCCGTTATCAATCATTGGCTTGCCTAATGGCTCAAAAGTACCATCAGCTAAGCGGTTGTACTGCATGAACACGATGTTCCAAATCTCAATGAAACGATCGCCATCTTCCTCAGGTGAGCCTGGAGGGCCGCCCCAGATGCCCTCGCCGTGGTCATAGAAAACCTCAGAGCAAGGACCGCAAGGACCAGTGTCACCCATCTGCCAGAAGTTGTCAGAGTTGTAACGACCACCCTTGTTATCACCAATGCGAACGATCTTCTCAGCAGGCAGACCGATCTCTTTATGCCAGATGTTGTAAGCTTCTTCATCTTCGGCATAAACAGTAACCATTAATGACTCTTTTGGTAACTTAAAGTCTTCAGTCAGTAAGGTCCAAGCGTGGGTAATAGCCTCGCGCTTGAAGTAGCCACCAAAGGAGAAGTTACCGAGCATTTCAAAGAAAGTGTGGTGACGAGCGGTATAACCTACGTTATCGAGGTCATTTTGCTTACCACCTGCACGTACGCACTTTTGAGCGGTAGTGGCATTGATATAAGAGCGTCGGTCCTTGCCAAGGTAGATGTCCTTGAACTGGTTCATACCGGCGTTAGTGAACAGAAGGGTTGGATCGTTATATGGAACGAGAGAGCTTGAGCGCACGATCTCGTGGCCGTGTCTCTTGAAGTAGTTGAGATACGTAGAACGGATCTCGTCTGTAGTCATGTACATGCTAAAACTCTGTGTTTAGACAAGGAATCAAACCTTGGGGTAAATACAATCTTATACCTGCGTACTATGCTCTATGGCATAGAAGCGCCCAATGAGCCTATATGCTCTAGGACTAATATTGCGTTTCACAGGCATAAGATTGTACTTAGCTCAACCATGATCCCTTTAGAAAGGACTAAATACAACCTAACATTATAACCACATTAGGTTGATGCATACCAATTTTTACTCATTAGTGCCGATCTAAAGCCCTATCTAAGACCATGGCCTTTTTGCTAGCGTGCCCCATGAAAGCACCAAGATTAAAAGTAAGGTAGGTTGAAAAGTATAGGCACCAAAAGGCAAATGGCCGCAGCTTAGCGTAGCTTCTATCTATTAAGCTAATGGTGTTTCTTGAGGTGGGCGTGTGTAGAAGTTTATGCTAGTAAGGCTTACTTAGCGATCTGCTGGAAGGACGTAGTCTTTAGGACGCATAACATGTTGATCAAGCTCGTGCATGGCCGCAATCATGTTTTCACGTAAGGCTGCAGTTGCTTTTGCTATATCATGGCGATTTAAGGTAGCACCGTCGATAGGCTCTAAGAGCTTAATGTGAACCTCGCCATTGTTTAGACGACCGAGCTTAATTTGTTTTGTGTAGGTTGATGTAACAAATGGGTAGACCTTAACCTTACTGAGCATAGCTGTATGTAGAGCCCCGGTTTTAAATGGCTTAACAGGGCCATAGCCTGAGCGTGATCCTTCAGGAAATACCCATACAGATAAGCCTTTGTTTTTGATCTTATCTGCAAGTTTCAAGAAGGCTTCTGCAGCTTTAGTTCGATTATCGCGGTCAATTAAAATATTGCCGGATAAAAAGAATATTAGGCCAAAAATAGGGGTGTAGATCAGACTCTTTTTGCCCACACAAACGACACCTGGCTGAGGCAGATCAGCCATAGTAATAATGTCCCAATCGCACTGATGCAAGCCAACAAAGATAGCCGGCATTTCTTTGCGTAATGCCTTAAGGTCGCAATCAATTACTACCTTAACCCCCACAATTGGCTGCACTAAGCGGAGCATCTGCGTCAGTACAAAGACATTGTTTCTATGCTTTGGACGTACGGTACATAAGATTATTCCTGTGATAAGCCAGATCAAGGCTCCCATGCCCAGAATGAGCAGGCGTGTAGATGCAAGTGCATATGACATAGGCGCGTATCTTACTTATACAGGTGAGTGAAATGGCTATCCATCAGATAAAGATGGGCAGGATGGTAACTGTGTAGTAAAACTCAGCAATAAGTTAGCTCTCTAGCTAACTTGCAATCATCTGAGTTGCACGTTAGCAGTGCTAGTTTGAAGAATGCAGTTCTCTTAGAGTTTTGTAGGCTGGACACAGCTAGAGCATTAACTAAGTGCAGCCTTTAATGCTACGAGCCAAGTACCTAGCAAATTAATGGGTACTTGGCTGCAGTTCTCATTTAGGGCTAGAGTTACTCCGAGGCAGTTTCAGCAATGCTTGGCTGTTTAGCCGGCACTAGCTCAATGTAGTCCACACGTTGAATACGTTCTGGTAATGACTCACCAGCACGTTCACGGTTAGAAATACGATCAGCAATGATCTTAGGAGCTAAGGAAAGCTTGAGCTTGCCTGAGTGCAAGTTTGCGCCCTCACCCTCATTGAGGCAGATGATATCTGCAATACCGTCCATACCACTCTTAAGCTTATCGTTAGCAATCTTAATGAGCTTCAATCCCTTACCACGAGGCAGAATATTAAGCTCAGAGGCACGATAGATAAGCATCTTACCTTGCTTAGAAACAATGAGCACGATGGTGTTTTGTGGGTCTTGTACCTTAAGTGGCTTAAGTACACTAGCTTCAGCATCTAAGGTAATGACAGACTTGCCGGCTTTGTTTCGGGTTAGTAAATCTGCAAAACGACAGATAAAGCCATAGCCACGATCTGTTGCGAGCAGGAAATGGTCTTCAACTGAGCCAGTAATTACGGATGTAATGTACTCGTTTGGCTGCAGATTAATCTTGGTAGAAATAGGCTCACCTTGACCACGTGCAGATGGCAGATCCTTAATAAAGATACTAAAGGTACGGCCCATATTACTGATAAAAACGGCGCTTTGATTAGACTTGCCTACAGCCTGTTCAAGGAAGCTATCGCCACTCTTATATGACAGAGCCATTGGGTCGATACCAGTGCCATTAGCTGCACGTACCCATCCCATACGAGAGAGCACTACTGTCATAACCTGGGCTGGAGTGTTAGCTGTAAGGTCGATTTCCTTAGCAGCCTCACGCTCAACAATAGCGCAGCGACGCTTGTCACCAAACTTTTTAGCATCAGCACTGAGCTCAGCTTTGATAAAGTTCTTAAGCTTTTCTGGGTGAGCTAATAAGTCCTCAAGCTCCTGCTTTTCTTTAGTAAGCTTGTCAGCCTCGCCTTGGATCTTTTCCTCTTCAAGACGAGCTAATTGTCTAAGCTTAGTCTCAAGGATGTAATCAACTTGCTCTTCGGTAAGCTTAAAGCGCTGCATTAAGGCCTGTTTAGGATCATCCTCGTTACGAATGATCTCAATAACCTCATCAAGGTTTAAAAATACCGTCATCAAGCCATCAAGTAAGTGCAGACGCTTGTTAACAGCATTGAGGCGATGATTAAAGCGCTTGGTAACTGTATTGGTGCGGAATGTAATCCACTCGCCTAAGATAGTGGCGAGATCTTTTACTTGAGGCTTGCCATCTAAACCTAAGATATTGAGATTGAATTTATAAGTCTTCTCAAGATCTGTCTTGGCAAAGAGATGGCTCATTACACTCTCAGTATCTACACGGTTAGAGCGAGGTACTAAGATGAGCTTGCAAGGGTTATCGCGATCTGATGCGTTAACTAGGTCAGAAATCCAAGGCAGCTCCTTTTTCATCATCAGCTCAGCAATCTTCTTTTCGATATCGCCAACGCTAACTTGGAAAGGAAGAGCAGTGATGACGATGCCATCCTTGGTCTCTTCGTAAACAGCACGCTGTCTGATGCTGCCACGACCAGTCTCGTACATCTTCAATAGCTCATCCTTTGGGGTGATGATGTCAGCACCACAAGGATAGTCTGGACCTTGAACATATTTCATCAGGTCTTTAACTGAAGCTTTTGGATGATCAAGCAGATAAGAGGTAGCCTTCACAATCTCATTGAGGTTGTGTGGCGGAATCTCGGTGGCCATACCAACGGCAATACCCATGGTGCCGTTTAATAAAATGCTTGGTACACGGGCAGGTAGTGCTTTAGGCTCTTCAGTTGTACCATCGAAGTTAGGTTGCCAATCAACGCAGCCTAAGTTCAAGTCCTCTAAGAGGAGGTCTGCCTGTGGAGATAAGCGGGCTTCGGTATAACGCATCGCCGCAAAGGACTTTGGATCCTCAACGTCACCCCAGTTACCCTGGCCATCAATGAGAGGATAGCGGAAGGAAAAAGGCTGTGCCATGAGAACCATAGCCTCATAACAAGCACTATCACCATGAGGGTGGTACTTACCGATTACGTCACCTACAGTACGGGCTGATTTTACGTGCTTAGCCTTGCTGTTAATGCCAAGCTTGGCCATGGCGTAAATAATACGACGCTGTACAGGCTTAAGACCGTCACTTACCGATGGTAAGGCACGGTCACGGATGACGCTCATGGAGTAATTTAAGTAGGCATCGTGAGCAAAGTTGCGCAGTTGCAACAGCTCGACACCCTCTAAACTTAAGTCACTATTGTTTAAGGTGCTCATGAATAAAGGCCATCAAAATCTATGTGGTTAGCTGAACTTCAAAAAATGCATGCCGCAGTAAAACTGCCTAACAATAGTGCAGTAAATGTCGACGGCTTGTTTTGAAATTACCAATACCGAAACTTTGCAAATTGCATTTGCGTGGATTCAGATCCGGGCTAAAATCTTATCTTTGTCTTTCTTATGCTTAAAAAGCTTATTTGCCTAGTTTATAGATTGGCTCGCAAAGGAACCCATCCATGTTTTAACTGTGCAAAGCTTTAAGGACATATGCTCAAATGGTCATATGTAGGCATAAAGACACAATAAGGCTAAGCATTCTACACTATAAGTGTAAATGCTGCGAAATTACGCAAAGTGGGAAAAAACACTTTTTAGCGCATTTATATAAGCATTGCTGAGCTCATGCATTCTGATGCATAGATTATTTTGCTCGCAATAGCCTGCATCTTTGTGTCATAAGAGACGTTATTGTTTGCTGTATGTGGTGTTCTTAACTTAGATGAGAACCTACACGTACTTTCTTTGTTTTTGAGTAATGAGTCTATGGCGATCGACCAACTTTCATTATTTGTATCGGCTTGTGCACGCTTTACGTCACGCTTAGGCGGTGGTTTTAAGTCCAAGATGATGATGCTTATGGCCTTGCTATTTATTTGTAGCAACTCCTTCTTGGGCTCTGCTCAAGCCGCGATTGGCGATCTGTTTAATCGTACTGAGATTAAGCCATACGCTCAGCATGCCTCATCTGAAACAGCTAATTTACCTGCTACTTTATATAACAGTGCCGTTGTAGACTCAGTAGTTGAGGACTACGAATATGACTATGTAAAGCTCAATCGCATTTCCTCGCTGCCACTGTTCCCACGTGGCTATCGCGCACCAAAGTACTTAGTAGACAAAGTAGTAGTCTACAAACAGTACCATCAAATGATGCTTTATAAGAACAATCAAGTCGTACGTAAGTATTGGATTGCACTATCCGATCGTCCTCAGGGACATAAAATTCAAGAAGGGGATCGTCGCACTCCGGAGGGGACATATACTCTCGATTACGTGAAAGAAAACTCATACTACTATCGAGCTTTCCATATTTCCTATCCTAATCCACAGGATATTGCTAATGCACGTAAGCGTGGTGTAAGTCCTGGCGGCATGATTATGGTTCATGGCCAGCCACCATCAAATAGTGAGTATCATGAGACAGTGCAGCGCTCAGATTGGACTAATGGCTGTATTGCTATTCTCAATCCAGAGATGGATGAGTTTATTTCCTTAGTCGATCCTGGCACTCCAATCGAGATTAAGCCTTAGGCATCACTGCACAAACTTGTCATGTCATCATGGCTTTAGGTTAGAAGAATATGGGCACTAAACAACTCTTTTTTAAGCTCAGAGACAAGACTCGCTTCATGTGGGCTCGTAGTAAGTTTGGTTATATCCCAAACGGGGATGTAGCTAAATTTGACTTTAATGAGCTTGAACACGTCGTGATTTTGAAGCTCGATGGCAAGCTTGGCGATACTCAAGTAATGACACACTTTTACTCTCAGTTACGCTCATTAACTAACGCCGCTGGCCGTAAGCTCTTTTTAAGCGCTGTATGCCCTAAAAATCTCAAGCATATCTACAAAGATATCTTAGGTTTTGACTGTGTTATTGAGTCATCACGCAAGCCTAAAGAGAAAGAGATTGAGCTTATCTGTGAGCAAATTATTCAAGCTGCAGTTGATGCAGGTTATAGCGATAAGATTGATTTAGTGCTTTCAACTGAGCCTAACTATAGGCCACGTGACTTCATCTTTAATCATTGTCTCAAGCCTAAATATGTAGCTGGTTGTGATAAACGTCTGAGCGACAATTTAGTAGCACGCGCTGCAAGCCAAGCCGCACTATCAGGCGGTATTGATGAGCAAGTTGCTCGAAAGGCAACAGAGATTAGCTTCTTACTCTACGATGTTGATGCTTATGACAAGCGAGTGTCTCAAGCCTTTTGTGAGTTTATGCAGCTAGGTAAGCTTGAGCCATCTTTAGTAAGCTATAAGCCTTTATTTACCGAAGAAGAGCTTGAGCACGCACAAAACTATTTAGCATGCGAGAGTAAAAAAACTCAAGATAGCCTTATAGTCGGTGTTAACCCATCAGGAGCAGCTAAAATACGTTCATTTACTCCAGAGCTAACGGCTGCCATTATTAGCAAGATCATCTCATCGTCAGATAAGACTAGAGCCTTGCTCCTTTGTCATAGAGGCATGAGCGATTACATTGATAAGGTTATAGCGTCTTTAGGCGAGCTAAAAGATCTAGTGGGCACACGCATTGTGCTCATGCCCAAAGAATCCACCCCTTGCGATTTGGCTGCTTTAATTAGCTGTTGCGACGGTCAAATTGGCGTTGACACTGCTACCGTACATATAGCTTGCGCCACAAGTGTTCGACAGCTTTGCTTCTATCACAATGTGACTACCAACTCATTGCAGTGGGCTCCTTTAGGTGAGGGTGATACTGCAGAGGTACTAAGGTTCTCCGACGCAAACTTTAATACTATTGAGCCAAACCTTATCCTCAATCCTACTGCTGAGTTTATGAATAAGCTGCTAGCTACACAAAATGACTAGTCTTTAGCCATTAAGCTGTTAATTGCTCCTACAGAGTCATAGCGCAATACACATTGCAAAGCTATAACGCGCGTCTTGCAACAGAGCACAAGATTATGCTCAAGACGCGCAAGCGTGCTTAGCCATCAAGCTCAGGAAGCCACTTAATTACAGGATGTTTAATACCGCTCTCTTGTAAGTTCTCAAGGCTTGGGTCAACGTTTACGTAAACAGAAGCCACAATGACTCTTTCGCCTGCGCGAGAGCCTGCGATAGTGGTGGAAATGAGATTAAGCTCTAAGGTGGCGCAATGCTGTGCGCTAGCTTCATCTTCACTTAAGAGGTCTGGCAGTACATTATCTTCCCACCAGCCATCTGATGGTGTGTTCATCTCAAATGAAATATCATACTTATCAGTATCAAGGCGCTGACGGATGCGCTCAACAGTTTTCTCATCAGCCTCAGTAAGATCTAAGGTATCAAAGACCAGCTCTAAAGCAGCATCAGTAAGGTAGTCAAAATCTGCATCGCTGATCTTATCTGTATCGACAGTTACAGCATTAATCTCGCTCATGTGTAGATCCTATAAGTATTTCTTTGTGCTAATGAAGAATGGCAACTTGCTTATGCTCGCTAGCTGCTAAGGTTGTTATCTTTTAGCTATTGTAGGGAATCGCTGTTAATTTCAGTAGCAGTCAAATAAACACATCAATATGTCATAACTGATGTGCAGGATGATTTATCTGTGCTCTGCTAGCTTAGTTCTTTCTTTAGTCTAAAAAATAAAGGCCGCAGAACATAGGTTCGGCGGCCTGAACGTAAGCGCATTGCCTGCCAATGTAGGCAGGACTTTTAAAATTAGATCTTAGCGACCAACATCGATATCTGCTGGTGGCCAGTGCTCGATACGCATACCTAATGACAGGCCGCGCTCGGCAAGCACGTCCTTAATCTCGGTTAAGGACTTCTTACCTAAGTTAGGGGTCTTTAACAGCTCAACTTCAGTACGCTGAACGAGGTCACCAATGAACTTGATGCCTTCTGCCTTGAGGCAGTTTGCAGAACGTACAGTAAGCTCAAGATCCTCAACAGGGCAAATAAGCTTAGGATCGATGAGAGGACGGTATGAGGTGTCTTCAGCTGGCTCAACAGAGTTGCGAATATCAACAAAGGAGTTGAGCTGCTCAGCGAAGATAGTAGCGGCCATAGAAATAGCTGCTTCTGGCTGTACAGTACCGTTAGTCTCAATGGTTAAATCTAAGGCTTCCTGACCAGATGGCAGTGCACGGGTCTTAACAGCTACGTTAAGTACTGGGCAGAAAGATACGTCGATTAACAGGCGGCCGATGAAGCGGTTCTCGCCGTTTTCAACATATGGCTGGCTCTGAGCCTGTACATAACCACGACCACGAGTTACGTGGAGGGTCATGTTAACTTCAACCTCAGGATCAGTAATGTTGCACAGAACTAAATCTGGGTTCTTGATCTCGACGTTAGCAGGACACTCAATGTCACCTGCGGTAACAGGACCGATACCAGTCTTGGAAAGACGCAGGGTAGGTGAGTGGTTATTGCCTTCGCACTGAACAGCAACTTCCTTGAGGTTTAACAGGATTAAAAGGACATCCTCTTTCACACCTTCAAGGGCGCTGTACTCGTGAACAGCTCCAGCAATCTCTACCTCAGTAATTGCATATCCTGGAATAGAGGACAGCATGATACGGCGCAGCGCTGTACCAAAAATCTGGGCATAGTTTGGCTCAAAAGGCTCGAGAGTCACGCGAGATACATTGCGTGAGATAACCTCGACTTCCTTGATATTAGGCCTTAGAAAATCGATTTGATCCAAGGTTCAACCCTCAAAATGGTTATTGATAGACCGAATGTCCTAAGCTTTGAGTGCTCGTGATGTAAACTTCGATTATTAGTGCACAAGCATGAGCTAAGGTGACTTACGAAGTTAATATCTAAACTGCAGCACATACTCTAAGTGAGCGCGAATTGCGATTTATCAGAGTAAAACTTAGTAGACTTTGCGAGCCTTTGATCTCCTGAGATACAGAAGAAATGGAATTCATCGTGCTTGGGCGGTATATGGCAGTGGCTGCCTGACCGCGTGCTTTAAAGGGCGGCATCCATTGATGGAATGGCTTTTAAAGTTCCCAAACAGCACGGTTTGGGTTATGGCGTAGGCAATTAATGCTTTGCCATGAATGAAACCAAGTGGTAAGGCTAGGCCGAACCACTTGGGATTAGCTAATAGCTACCTAGGCAAGCCTAAAGTAGCATGTAGCTTAGGTAGCCTAAAAAAGACTAGCACTATGGCTAGTCTTCTTATTAGCTTACCGTACGAGTGCTAATTACTCAGCAGCCTCAAGGTTAGTACGATCTACTAACATGATGTAGGCCATAGGAGCATTGTCGCCCTGACGGAAACCGCACTTTAAGATACGGGTGTAGCCGCCTGGACGGTTAGCTGAAGCCTTAGCAACCTCGTTGAATAACTTGGAAACGAGGTCCTTGTTACGCAGACGAGCGAATGCTAAACGACGGTTAGCAACAGAATCAACCTTAGCTAAGGTGATTAAAGGCTCAACGAAACGACGTAACTCTTTGGCCTTTGGTACGGTGGTCTTGATAATCTCGCGCTCGATCAGAGCGTTAGCGAGGTTGCGATACAGCGCTGCACGGTGTGCAGAAGTACGACCGAGGTGACGGCCGGCTAAACGATGACGCATTGTAATTACTTCCTAAGTGGTTTTATTTACTTACTCGAACGCTGCATTGTCTGAGGTGGCCAGTTAGGGATACGCATGCCTAGTGACAGGCCGCGTGTAGCTAACACGTCCTTGATCTCAGTTAAAGACTTCTTACCTAAGTTTGGAGTCTTTAAGAGCTCAACCTCAGTGCGTTGGACTAAATCGCCGATGAAGAAAATCTCCTCTGCCTTTAAGCAGTTGGCAGAACGTACGGTCAGTTCAAGATCTTCTACAGGCTGTAGGAGCACTGGATCCGGTAAAGGAGGAGCTGAAGGTGCAGCAGCACGCTCAGGGATATCCTCTTTATCAACGAGGTTTGACATGTTCTGGCAGAGCATGTCTGCAGCAGACATTAAAGCCTCGTCCGGGCTAATAGTACCGTTGGTTTCGATTTCGATAACCAGACGGTCTAAGTCGGTACGCTGTTCAACACGAGCGGACTCAACTTCGTAGACATATCTTGAAACTGGGCAGAATGAAGCGTCAATTAAGATCTCATTCTCATCCTTTGAAGGAAGATGCAGAGGTGAATTGGCCACTACATAACCACTTCCGTATACGACACGGAGATTCATCGACAATGATGCCTTGGCACCCTTAAGAGTACAAATGTGTGCCTCAGGGTTAACGATAGTCATGCCCTCAGGACACTGAATATCGCCAGCGAGAACTACACCATCGCCATATTTGTTTAAACTGAACCAAACTGGACCTTGCACCTGATGATTTGAAGTAATGGCAACCTTCTTGAGGTTCATTACTAACTCAACAGGAGACTCGATCATGTCTTCTTTAACACTGTTCAGGCTATCTACACCATCAAGCTTGAAAGCGTCGATAGCATAACCTGACAGAGACTTTAAGAGCACATCGCTAAGAGCGACACCAATGGTGTTGCCAAAGCCGCGCTCAAGAGGCTCGAGAGTGATGCGAACACGATGCGGGCCAAGTTCAGTAAAACCGACAGGCTTTGGCTGGAGTAATTCACAAACTGACACTATTAATACCCCGTAAGTTAAAAGGAGTGCAGGCTCATTGCCTACTACTTAGAGTAGAATTCGACGATGAGCTGTTCCTTAATGTCGGAAGGAAGCTCTGAACGCTCTGGCTTGTTCTTGTAAGTACCCTTCATGGCGCTGTGGTCTACGTCAATCCAAGTTGGCTTAGTGCCACGCTGACCAGCTAGGTCGATAGCGGTCTTAATACGGATCTGCTTCTTAGCCTTCTCACGTACTGCAACCTCATCAGATGGCTGAACCTGATAGGAAGGGATGTTAATCACGCGGCCGTTTACAGTGATAGCCTTGTGGCTAACGAGCTGACGTGATTCCATACGGGTTGAGCCGAAGCCCATGCGATAAACTACGTTATCAAGACGGCCTTCGAGAAGCTGTAACAGGTTCTCACCAGTGTTACCTGGCATGTTAGAAGCCTTCTTGTAGTAGTTGTGGAACTGACGCTCTAAAACGCCGTAAATACGACGAACCTTCTGCTTCTCACGTAACTGTGAGCCGTAGTCAGATAAACGAGCTTTGTTAGCACCGTGCTGACCAGGAGCGGTGTCCAGCTTGCACTTGGTGTCAATAGCACGTACGCCAGACTTTAAGAATAAATCAACGCCCTCGCGACGGCTTAACTTCAAAGCTGGTCCGGTATGCTTTGCCATTTATTTCTCTCCAATAAAACTAGAACCCGGATTAGACGCGACGCTTCTTTGGCGGGCGGCAACCGTTGTGAGGGATCGGGGTAACATCAGTGATGTTAGTGATCTTGTAGCCAATGGCGTTTAAGGCGCGAATGGAGGACTCGCGGCCCGGACCTGGACCCTTCACTAAAACTTCGAGGTTCTTAACACCGTATTCCTTGGCAGCCTCACCAGCACGCTCTGCAGCAACCTGAGCAGCGTATGGAGTGGACTTACGTGAACCACGGAAACCTGAACCACCAGCGGTAGCCCATGAAAGGGTGTTACCCTGACGATCAGAGATGGTAACGATGGTGTTATTGAAAGAGGCGTGGATGTGAGCTACACCGTCAGCAATCTGCTTCTTGCCGCGCTTTACGCGAACACGTGGAGCAGAGGTTTTGGCAGCTGGGGCAGCAGTAGTAGTTGCTGGAGCAGCAGCAGTCTGTTGGATTTCTTCAGCCATCATGAGCCTCCTTACTTCTTAATGCTCTTGCGCGGACCCTTGCGAGTACGTGCATTAGTCTTGGTGCGCTGACCGTGTACTGGCAGGCCACGACGGTGGCGCAGACCACGGTAAGAACCAAGATCCATAAGGCGCTTGATGTTCATGGAAATTTCACGGCGTAAGTCACCCTCGACGGTGTACTTGCCAACTTCAGCACGAATCTTGTCTAAAGTAGCTTCGTCGAGTTCCTTGAACTTAGTTAACTCAGCAACACCCACAGCAGCGCAAATGTCACGTGCGCGGGTTGGGCCGATGCCGTAGATAGACTGCAGTGCAATCACGGCGATCTTGTGATCAGGCACATTGATGCCAGCGATACGGGCCACTATTGATCTCCTGAAAAAGGTCTGTTTAAAACTAGCTGTCGCAAAGCCCGTGAGGATACGCGACAACCTCTAATAGTGCACTTTGGCAAAATAATTCTTCAGCCGAAATCGTACAACATGCTACAAACAAGCTTATAGGCAGGTAATCCTGTTTTATTGAGCTTTAACACGAGGTACGGATAATTTGCATCAGAGCACTAATGCTAAGCAAAAGTGATGTGCAAAACTAGGCGGGCTGTGATCTGCGTATTCTATGTGATTGATGTCATAAAATCAACAAATACATGCAGGTGCACAAGCGCTACATTGTAAAACTATCGTTCAAAAAAATCTATAGTTTTTACTCATTATTCGTATGCAAAACGCACAAAATAGCCTAAATAAGCTGATGAATAGCCGCTTTGCAAATTTTGCAGTGCTCTGCAAAGATGAGAAATATTATCACTGCAACATACAATATCGAGTGATTTGGTAGTTGTGATCCGGCTGTGATCCGCATGTGCCTTGTGATCTAAGAGCTTTTACACTGCGTTTCTGATCTAATGGCTGTGATCTTTTAAGCAAGGCTTAGCCTGTGGATACTGTTATTTAGGCCATTTCAAAGACGAGTGTGCGTAAGATAAATTAACAGTAATTAACTGTGACTTATGATCTGTACTTATGATCTAGCAGTTATTATTGATTTAATGTGATGGTGTCGCATGGCTAGCACATTGGTAGCTCAGTGCTAGCTCGATGGAGTGATGAGGATTGTTATTCTCTGTCTAAAGAATATTAGTGGAGCATGTTAGGGTTAAGAATGCCTAAGTTTACGAGCAGACGTAGGATTGGCTCTACACCTAAGATGGCACTTACGGCAATAACCATGAACATCATGATAAAACCCAATGCAATCACAGCAAAACGAATAGAGGCTTGAGCCTTAATCATTTCATAAGTACTCAATTGTCTTATGAGTTGATTGACTGGCTCAATTTGTTCTTTGACCGCACTATAGTCGCGAGGCACATCCATATTCACGAGGATGTGAGACAAGAGATCCTGGGCGGTGCGATTTTTGTAATTAATGCCTGGCAGCATATAGCTTTGGGTCAGGAAATACTCTACTGAGTAGAGTAAGAACGAAAGATCTTTAATGTGACGCTTACCGTTACGCATCAGCTTGTGGCTATTTCTAAACTTCTTGCCGAGGTTTGCAGCCATGATCTTATTCATACGTCTTAAAGAGTGCTTATAACCAAGTGCTCGTGAGGTTAACACGACTAATGGCACTAAGGTGGCTGCTCCTGGAAGGTTAGGCACAATACCGACAAATCCTTTATAGCGTAAGAACTCCATACCGCGACCGTCGGTAAAGACACTAAAGGCATTGTGATAGAAAAGATTATTGCCTCGTTGTACTGGAGAGCCACGCATAAAGCGTGAGACCATGCTTAAGAACAAGTCATTAGTAGAACCAGCATCAATGTTCAGGTTCGCTGAGTCCATATAGAAGATTTCGTAGTCTGGGGCTACTACATCGCTATTGTCTGACGATCCTTTCTTCTTTTTACGTGAGGACTTGTCTGCACTCATGCGTAACTCATGCGGCTCATTAACCATGTTGCCATTGTTCATGATGATCTCTTCGATAAAGACGAAGATGTTGCATGGGAATGGGGTGTTCTTAAAAAGCGAGCAGAAATAGGTCTGTATAAAGTCTTTGTGATAAGGCTTATAGTTGCCCTTGATACGGCACAGGTCATAGAAGGTGTTGCCAGTTAAGACTTCATCTTCTAAAAAGTCATAATCAGCTCCACCCAGATCTAGCTGATCATATGAGGAAAAGTTATAGGTAGCATCAGTTACCTTAAAGGCAATGCGCCAAGCTTTGATGTTAGCTTGTGGGTTTACATAATTGTCAGTAGTTGCGACACGTCTGAGCGGTTCACTCATAAATAATCCTCAGATACAGTATCGTAGATCTGCAAAATCCACTAAATGATCAACTAACAGTTGCTGACCAAAAGTTGTACCTCTATACCTACAACATTCGTATGTAGATGATTATTGTTTAGTATTAAGACTCTATTGAACAGCTTAAGTGATTAGGCAGCATCTTGTCTATCTTGTGAACGACCAAATGCCTGCTATGCTCCTAGATTGTGCCTTTTTATCAATGCGTTTCTTTACAGAACTGCAATTTGCTTTTGACTAGTTGTATGTGAAGTCACATACCTTCATGACATCACTTTAAGTTAGTGATGATGCAGACGCACTTACAAATGCTTGATGAAGCATGGATGCTCGATCTGTGAGCGTTTTGCTCCGAATGCTCGCATCTATTATGGATCTGTAGCTATTTAGATATAATGAGGTTCCTTTTTAGATCCCCACCAATGGCTTCGGTCATCAAATTGCACAGAGTTCGAGAATCTTTGGGGTCTGTCTTCTTTGGCTTAAATAACATTGTTAAATGCAGCTCTATGGTTGTCAAAGCAAGTGGACAGAAGCTTACAGATATTAACTCTGATCGCCTCTTATTGTTCATAGTCCATCTTGCCTATGTATCGCGGCATTCATTAATGCTCTCTTTAGTTGCTTGCATATAGCTGTGCACTTAGCTCGTTGAGTGTGAGCTGGTAGTGTGATTTTCTTTGCTCAAAGAGGCTTTTACATATACAAGTAGATCAAAAGATGAGTAATTTCTTTTGGCAAAAGAATAGTGACTGTTGAGTAGCAAGATTATGGAAGAAAACAAGAACAAGGCATATTCAGATGAGAGAGCAAGTTCATTTCAAGGCAGTGTGAAAAGTCAGAGTCATGCAGATGTGATTGCAGGTAGCAGCGTATCTGAATGCTGCTCAGAGAATAAAGCTAACGGCCCTCAAGCCATAGCAAGTAATGAGGTAGATACACCCATTAGCAATGTTGATAAGCTCAGCTGGTCAATCATCATCGTCTTAGGCATGCTTAGTGCCTTTGGACCAATATGCACAGACTTGTACTTACCTGCAATTCCTACCATCACACAAGAGCTGATGACAGACCCATCCACTATGCAGCTGACATTAACAGCATCATTTTTCGGACTTGCCATCGGTCAGCTGATTATTGGACCACTTTCTGATGCCTATGGTCGCAAAAGACCGCTGTACATTTGCTTGGTGATGTTTGTTTTGTCCTCTTTATGGTGTGCCTATGCTCCAAGTATCAATCAGTTGATTGTAGCAAGGTTCTTTCAGGGCATATCAGGTGCTAGTGGTATCGTTTTATCGCGTACTATTGCTTGTGATATGTACACAGGCCCACGTCTAACTAAGTTTATGTCACTATTGATGACAGTTAACGGTGTGGCACCGATATTAGGTCCAATTATGGGCTCTGCTATTGTTTCAGTGTGGGCATGGCCAGTATTGTTTGTGTTTTTGGCCTTGTGGGGGGCGGTGTTACTCTTTTGCACGGTGACAGTCCTCAAAGAGACTCATCCTGTGCAAAATCGTTCTGCAAATCTTTTAGGATCTATCAAGGGCATGCTCAGCGAGCTAACTAATGTACGCTTCGTACTGTTGAGCTTAGCCTTATCGTTTGTGATGGGCGCATTCTTTGGCTACTTAGCTTCTTCACCTTTTATTTTTCAATCAATCTATGGTCTTAGTCCTTTTGGCTACTCCATTGTGTTTGCAATTAACGCATTCTCCATTGGTGTAGCTGCCAATATTGCAGGTTTTCTTACCAAATACTTGAAAGAAAAGACCATTGTGTACGGTGCCATAAGTATGCAGATTCTTTTGTGCATTGTATTTATTGCAGTGGTGAGCTTGCAGCTAGATAATTTATACATAGTAGCTTTGATTTTAGGCTTATTTGTCTCGATGATGGGCGCAGCACAGACAGCAGGCTTTGGCATTGTTATGGGGGCTCGTAAAGGAGGCGCAGGATCTGCCTCGGGTATCTTTGGCGTTCTTACTTTCATTTTTGGTGCGATTACCTCTCCTTTAGTGGGCTTAATGGGAGAGCAATCTATGGTGCCGATTATGGCAACTATGTCAGTCTGTTCGCTTATGGCTATTTTGTGCTTTGCTCTAGCGCAGCGTTTTCATGATGGACAGGCTCACGAAGTTGCTCACTAGCTGTATTGGTATGATCTTATATATTGATGTAACTTGCCAAAAGTGACAACGGATAGCATGTGCTAAAATTCACTATACGAGTCAAGAAAAAGGTTTAGTGCTTATGAATATTCTTATGGCCCTTTCTCAGCGAGAGATTACTGGTGCTGAGGTGTATGCAGCAACATTAACTGAGCAGTTGATGAAACGTGGTCATAAAGTCGTAATCGTTTCTGACACACTAACTGTCAAAAGCGAGGCTCTGTTTATACCACTAGCCTTCAATGAGCGCTCCCTTGCTGATCGCTTTAGTCATGTGCGCACATTGTGCAGGATCATTAAGGAGCATGACATTCAAGTAGTGCATGCTCATTCACGCGCTTCGGCATGGAGCTGTGCAATTGCTTGCAAGCTCTGCCGTATCCCGCTCATCACGACCACACATGGTCGACAGCCAGTTCACCTAAGCCGCAAGATCAACAAAAGTTTTGGTGTTAAGAGTATTTGCGTATGCGAAAACATTCGTACTCAGATCTGCAATGATCTGGGCTATGCTCAAAAAAATACCATTCTGCTAAGAAATCCTGTGGATGCGACTGCATTTAATTTTACTCCTAAGAGTACAAGCAAGCACGAGGGTGATAATGCTCTTAAGAGCAACAATCAAGATGGCAAGCACGAGATCTTAGTTGCTCTAGTGGGGCGCTTATCTGGGCCTAAGGGTGATGTCGCTTATGAGGTGCTTAGCAAGTTAAGCGAGCATAAGCACATTCAAGTTCAGATCATTGGTAGTAAGTTTATCCCTGAGCGCTTTAATAAGTTTGAGAGTCTAGAAAACGTCCATTTCCTTGGTTATCGTACTGATGTTCCTGAGCTCATGAAGAAAGCTGATGTAATTATCGGCGCAGGTCGCGTTGGTATAGAGGCTATGCTTACCGGACGCCCTCTGATTGCAGTTGGTGAGGCTATCTATGAAGGTCTGGTCACTAAAGCAAATATTGGCGCAGTGCTGAGCTCAAACTTTGGCGATATCAACTCAATTAATGAGACCCATTTGGACTTTTCAAAGCTTAAAGATGATGTTGAAGCTGCAGTAAAGCTTACAAGCGATGAACTTGCAGATCTTAAAGACATCATTAAACATGAGTTCGATATGGAGCGTATTGTTAACACTGTAGAACAGCTCTATAGCCGCACTTATGTCGAGTACAAACGCTATGAAATGCCAATTATCATGTATCACCGTGTGATAGATAGTCCTGATGAAGTCGGTGTGCATGGTACTTATGTAACCAAAGAGCTGTTTAAAAAGCACATGCAATTGCTTAAAGATAATGGCTATCGTACCGTTACTTTTAAGGAGCTTGCAGAGGATCATTTACTTACTAAGCGCTTTGATAAGGGCAATAAGTTTGTCGTCTTAACTTTTGATGACGGCTATGAGGATAACTATAGTGTGATGTTCCCAATCTTAAAAGAGTTTGGGGCCAAAGCTGTGATCTTCTTGCTATCAGAGTCTAAGTACAATGAGTGGGATGTTAATAATCCTCATAATCCGGAAAAACGCTTTGATCTTATGAGTGAAGAACAGGTTAAAGAGATGGCAGCCTACGGTGTTGAGTTTGGTGCGCACACTAAGACTCATCCTTACTTATCAAGTTTGCCTATTGAAGAGGCTCGTGAGCAGATAGTCCAATGCAAGCAAAAACTTGAGCAAACCTATGGACAGCCGTTTATTACTTTTGCCTATCCATATGGCGATCTTAACGATGAAGTGAAATCTGAAGTACGAAAAGCCGGCTTTACTTTTGCCGTATCTACTGACTCAGGCGAGATCAATGTAGATTCTGATCTCTTCCAAATTCGTCGTATTGGCATCTTTCCTCGCAATAGCATGCTGACTTTCCGTCGTAAGATTTCAGGCTATTACAACTTCATCAAGATGCGTCGTGAAGAAAAGGCCTATGGGCACCACAAGTAACACCATTAAGCCATAAGTCGTTAGAAAAGTGCATCTAAGAAAAAGTGCCTACATGCAGGCATGGCCATAAAGCAAGTGGATACAATGATGCACTGTGGGGCGGGCAGTAAGTAAAAGGCCCGCATGAGCGGGCCAATGAAAGCAGCTATACTGGGCATTTCAAGGGATCTGCCACTAAGGTGGGGTTAGTATAGCTGCATGATAGTTATCAGTTGCCTACACAGGGATTAAGGCATTTTTCTTTTTGGCAGCTGCACCCATAGCTGCAGCTTGCATGACGTCCTTTTCAGTGTAAGTAACAGTGGTATTGGTATCGAGGTTACGGATAGTAACATCGAGCTGATCAAATGGGATTTCGATGTTGTGATCACGGAAGAGGCGTAAAGCCTCAGTGCTTAAGTAGTCATAAACTGCCTTACGCTTACCGATCTCGTTAACAAAGACCTCACACATAATAGTAACAGCCGATGCATCTAAGCTCTTGATAAAGACCAATGGCTTCTTGTCGCGATTTAAGTCGCGACAACGACGGATAATACCGCGCAGGATGTCTTTAGCCTTATTAGTATCTGCACCGTAAGCCACACCGATAGCAAATTCAAGTTTAGTTACAGTATTAGATAGCGACCAGTTAGTCACTGCAGAGGTAATGAATTGCTTATTCGGAATAACCACCTCTTTGTTGTCAAAAGAGGTAATGGTAGTAGCACGAATACGTATACGGCTAACAGTGCCTGAAAGATTAGAGAGCGTTACGATATCGCCAACGCGTAGCTGTCTTTCAAACAGAATGATGATACCTGATACGAAATTACCGAAGATCTCTTGCAGACCAAAACCGAGACCCACAGATAAGGCAGCAACCAGCCACTGCAGATTATCCCAAGAGATTCCCAAGGCACTAGCTGCGAAGATAACGCCTAAGGTGGTAATGGTATAAGAGGTAATAAGCTTAATCGTGTAGCTTGTAGACTTAGCTTCAACTCCCTTTCTGATCATAAAGAGTCTTTCAATGAGCAGAGGTAAGTTGTGATTCAAGACTACAGCTACAATGACAATGACAATAGCTAGCAGTACATCGCCTAAAGACAGAGTTGAGCTAATGGTTTGTCCGTCAACAATCTTGGTGCTCTCCCATAAGTAGATATGGTCAAGATATGTAAGTACACCAGCAAGATCACTCCATTGTTGGTACATGAAGTAGATAAAGACAGTGAGCAAACAAGCATTAAACAGCTTATAGGCACGGCCGTTTACTAACTCCAATCTAAATGACTCGAGGCGCTGCTTACCTTGCATCTCAGGTGTTGCTGTTGCAGTTGCGGTTAAGTTTGCAGCGTTGGCTTGTGCTTCATGTTGCTGTTGCATACGGCTTCTAATAGCAGAGAGCATCTTCACCTCAGCCACGTATAACTCACGACGTAAGGTGTTAGATAAGATGAGATACAAGAAGCAGATATACAGAGTAATCGCAACACGGTTGAGCAGCTGAATAACGGTGTAGTAATAGCCAAGACCCAGCATTACAGTGATGGTAAGCGGGGTGATAATACTAATTATGGATATGGTCCAGAAGGTCATATCTGGCTTAACACGCTCAATGGAGCGTTTAACTGTCTTAATGGCAAAGAAAGTTAGGTATAAGAAGCCAAAGACCATCAATGGATAGCCAATTACATCGCCAGAAATCTTAGTTGGCTCAGCCTCACGCATATTGGCAATCATCAGCATAGGAATGGATACAAACCACAGCTGATCGATAATGGCGCGGTTTTGCGCAATGACTCGTGGAGAGACTGAGAAGTGACGCTGCACTAATGAGTTCGGCTCCATGATATGGCGCATATACAAAAAGCAGATGAGATGCAGCATGAGCAAGAAGGTGATGTTCTTTTGCGCGTCAAAGTCATCCACAGTAAAGAATATAAAGATGGATCCTATTAACGTGATAAATGCCACCTTGGGCAGAATCAAGAAGAAATGATAAATCAGCGCTCTTGGAGTGACGGTGTAATTGTCGGAAGCTTTATCTAAACGCAATGCGAGTTCATTGGTTAATCTGACAAAGAAAGGAGTTGCTCTCTTGAAGATAAAACCAATGAGAAGCAAAGGAATTAATACCTGCAGATAGTTAATTAAAATCTCATGGGTAACCAGTTCTGTGGTGGTATATCGTAAGAAATTACGGAACTGCAGCATGAAGGTTGGGTAGAAGTTAGTGATGAAATCAAGACTAATACCCTGATTGCTAGCAAGCCAGAACAGATGGTCATTAATGGAGGTGGTCAGCGTGCTTACAGTAGTATTGAGCTCGTTGTATTTAGCACGCAGATCAATAGCGATGGTGAGTCCATCAGACATAGTGTTGTAAAGCTCATCTGACAGGGCTCTTCTTTGACGGATAAGCTGAATTAACTGCTCACGATAAGGCTCATAGCTAGGATCACGACGAATCATATCGTCAACAAAGATCTGAATATCAAAGATCTGCTCACGATAGCTACGTAACTCATACATGTACAAGTTGAGATTAGGAATGAGCTCATCAAGCTTAAAGGAGATAGAGATCTTTGGTAGCTCACCAAGCTGACGATTTAAAAGACGTGAGAGGATAACACTACCAGATAAGTCAGACAGCTGCTCTTTGAGGCTCTTGTCGATTTGGCGGGCGCTGTTAAGCGCTGAGGTCACATCTTGCAAGTCTTTTTTAAGACGAGCATTGTCAGATAAGGTCTTATCAATATTATTCGCAAGCTCACTGTTGTATTTAAATTCAGCAGCTAGCTTAGGAGTAGAGATATCTACTTCGTTTTCGTTGAGTTCAGGGCGATTAACAATTTCATTGTTAAAGAGAGTATTTTGCTTGGCTCTAACGTTAGATAAGTAGTTATTGAGGTAGTCTTTTTGTAGATTGCCAATACGAATCTTGTAATTTGCAATATCCTGGAAAGTGGTTAAAGATCTTAGCTCACTTTGTAACAGGGAGTTTTGCTTTTCAAGCACAAAGATTTCAAAAGACAGCAGCCCTGACTCGTCAGATAAGAGCTTCACTGTTGGATCGTTCAAGCGCTTAGAAATCTCAAAGATAGTGGCGTTATTAGCTGTAATGATGTTTTGTGCACGTGAAGGTAAGAGCTGCATAGAGTTATATGCAGAGGTCGACTCATTGAGTTGCTCTTGTACGCTGTTAAGACGCTCGGTAAGAGTAGCAATAAGCTTGTCTGCCTCTTGAGCGTTTCTAAACTTGATTTTTGGAGGGGCGCGATTATATAGGTTATTAGCATTGCTAAGTGACTGCTCTAAGTCAGATAGCATTTCTTTTGCTTTCTCTACCTCAGTGGTGATGAGAATTTCTTCTCTAACTACAGTGTCATAGATGTCAATGACATCGATAGCATGCTTAAGGATTGCTTTGGATCGGTTTTTTTCATCTTGTGTTAGGTTTGGGTCGCTATCAATGCCCTCAAGGCGCTGCAAGAGTACAGCACGATTAGGCACCATATCATTAACGGCCGCACTCTTTGTCTTAGATGCAGCTTTTAGTGCAGCTTTGGGATCGCTTAGAGTATGGTCAGCATTAATGTCGGTGCGCAATAAAGAGTTAAGCTCATGAGAAATGTTCAAAGTCTGAACACTTTTACTCTGAGCACTAGCATTTGCTGTGTTGTTTTCAGCTGCTTGTGGAGCAGTATCGCTAGTTGCTTTGCTGTTATTGCCAGTAAGCTGATCGGTAAGACTAGCTGCGGTGGCGCTGCCTATGCCTATAGAAGCATATGAAAGACAAACAAACAGCATTGCATATACAACTGCTTGGAATGCTGATAAATACGATCTCTGCATACTAAGATTCCTTGAGCGTCAGTGTTAGTCACACAAAGGACAAGACTCAATCCTATACATCCAAAGGGCGCAATGTGATGAATCAAGAGATTAAGATAAATTGTGCAAATTATAACAGTGCAACCATTTTCGTTGCATACAGATAAATCAAAAAGACCATTTTTTTCGCCATTGTGACCATCTGTCTTTAGGCTAATCATAGAGGGTTAATGAACATGTATGCTTAAGTTTATTTAAGGCATGTACATGTTAAATGACAAGGATGGTTAGCCTGATGCATCATATGCCATAAACAGTGATAATTTGTATGGTGCAAAGTGCTGTTTAATTTATAAATTGTGATATCATGTGCACTCAGCGATAGCCTTGAGGCTGTCGCTAAGCCCATGCGTAGCATGTTTCATGCAGTTTGCCTTGAGTTTGACAAGACAAATTCCAACCCTATCAAGCGACGTTTGCTCATCGCGGGCACAATTTAAGTTATCCCTCCGAAATTCAGCAATCTTTGCTTGACGACATGGTTACTCTGAACCATTGCACTTCTAAGTTTTCCAAACTTTCCCCTGACAATGCACTTGTGTTTAGGTAAGAGCTTGAGCTCGTTACCTGAGGCTGTATGTCTTTGTGCAGCGTCTTTGCCGTGTGTAGGTTCATTTTGGACTAAAAGTTCAATCTCTCTCCTTAGAGTCTATCTTTCTAGGCGTATTAAACGATTAACTAAAGCTGAGCATCATAATGACGCTAGAGTAAGGTTAATAACTTTAGCAAGCTGCGCTTATAGATATGAGTACTATCTTTATTTGCGCTTGTTAGTCTTTCATTGCCTTGTAAATTAGATAGCTCGTAATAGGTTGAAAACTAGCATCAGTTGAGCACTTAAAGTCTTAAAACTTAAGAAAGACCAAAGCTTAGCTTTAATAGCTCAGCATTTAAAACATCAAGGTCAATACTTAAGCACAAGGCTAATGCTAGTGATGTAAAAGTTTTTGGGCACTACTTAATGGCTTTTAGCGAGCTTAGAGAGTGTCATATTAGGTGTGAATTAATACTCGAACCATCTTATATGCCAAAAGTGTACTGCAATGATGCAGGTGTCTAATGCATGGCAGTCATATACAAAGCACAGGTAGAGTTGAAACTTGTCAAGATGGTGAGAAACGATTTGATTGTTAGCTTCGTGCCCACATAGTCTTGCTTGTGGAGTAATAAGCTACAAATGTTTTTGCTCAGTGCCTTTGGGTGCTGATATTTTTGGCCTGAGCCTGATTTGCTAGGTCAGCCTTACTAGATCAGATACTAAATTTTAGTCCACGATTTTGGTTTAGATGAGGCCTTGCCAGGCTCTTTGCTACTGTAATCTTTTTAGTATGAATCTTAACGAACTCAAAAATACGCCAGTTGCACAGTTAGTTGATATGTGTGAGCAGGCTGGTATCGAAAACACCGCCAGATTAGGTAAGAAAGAAATTATCTTTAACCTGCTCAAGCTTTGTGCTCGCACAGGTGAGGATATTTTTGGTGAAGGCGTAATCGAAATCCTGCCTGACGGCTTTGGTTTCCTGCGTAGCGCTGATAGCTCCTATTTAGCAGGACCTGACGATATTTACGTATCTCCTTCCCAGGTTCGTCGTTTCAACCTCCGTACTGGTGACTCCATTTCAGGCAAGATTCGTCCTCCTAAAGAGGGTGAGCGCTACTTTGCTCTGTTAAAGGTTGATACTGTTAACTTCGAGCAGCCTGAAAAGGCCCGTAACAAGATTCTCTTTGAGAACTTGACTCCTATTTTTGCCCAAGAGCGTATGCGCCTTGAGCTTGGTAACGGCTCAAAAGAAGATATCACTGCACGTGTTATCGATCTGACTGCTCCTATTGGTAAGGGTCAAAGAGCGCTGATCGTTGCTCCTCCAAAGGCCGGTAAGACTGTTTTACTGCAAAACGTAGCTCACTCCATTTCTGCTAACAATCCAGAGGCTGTACTCATCGTGCTGCTTATCGATGAGCGTCCTGAAGAAGTTACTGAAATGCGTCGCATGGTTAAAGGTGAGGTAGTTGCCTCAACTTTCGATGAGCCTGCTGCACGTCACGTTCAGGTAGCTGAGATGGTAATTGAAAAGGCCAAGCGTTTAGTTGAGCACAAGCGCGACGTAGTTATTTTCATGGACTCCATTACTCGTTTAGCACGAGCTTACAATACCGTTGTACCTGCCTCTGGCAAGGTTTTAACTGGTGGTGTTGATGCTAATGCTCTGCAAAGACCAAAGAGACTCTTTGGTGCGGCTCGTAATGTTGAGGAGGGCGGCTCTCTGACCATTATCGGTACTGCACTTATCGACACCGGCTCTAAGATGGATGAAGTTATTTACGAAGAGTTCAAGGGCACCGGTAACATGGAACTGCATCTGTCTAGAAAGATTGCAGATAAGCGTGTTTACCCTGCAATTGACGTTACTCGTTCAGGCACTCGTCGTGAAGAGCTGCTCACCTCTCCTGATGAGCTGCAGAAGATGTGGGTACTGCGTAAGTTCCTGCATCCTATGGGTGAGATTGAGGCTATGGAGTTCCTGCTCGATAAGCTTTCCATGACCAAGACTAATGACGAGTTCTTCAGTGCAATGACCCGTCAAAAGCAGTAATAGCTTCTGCGCCCCTATTTGTGACTGCGCAGTAATAGCTACTGCGCCACCAATCGCGACGGCGCAGTAATCGCTACTGCTATAGAAATCGCGACGGCTTACGCCCTTGCAAGTCTTAGCAAAAAAGGCCACATCATGTGGCCTTTTTTGATCGTAAATGACTAAGTTACTTGGTCGCCTCCATGAGGCATGCACATTCAAAAATAGAAAAGATCTCATACGCGTAATTGGGTATGAGATAACTAAACATCTTGTGCGTTGAGAAGCTAAAGCTCTTTTGGAAAATGAGCGGCTATATAGTCATGGCACATGAGGCAGAACTCATCAAACTTATGGTGCTCATCGTTAGCTACTTTATGGTTAACGATTTGCATCTTTAAGTCGTGAGGCTCAAGTGTAGGCACCTTTTGTTTAGCAGCTAGCTGCATAAAGCCATCGGCACGCCAGCGATATTCATCGTAAAAAGGGAATGAGCCAATTACATCACGACCAATATTGTCAGCAATGTGTGCCGGTCCCGTACTTGGACTTACGATGAGATCGCATTGCTCAATAAGCGCGATGACATTGGACATATCACCCTTGTTGATCAATAGCTTGAGATTGTCATATGGAATCTCAATATCATGAAAGCTTTGCTGTCCATAGCTTGAGATGATAAAGAGAATATGAGGAAAATCTTTAGCTAGTTGCAAGGCAAGTTTTACATAGTCATCAGGATGGTAGCTATAGCCCTTTTTGAAAGTAGAGATGCACAATGGATTTATGATAATCATATCCTTGTATACGCGTTGTGCAGTGCGCTTCATGTCATCGCCATGACTGTTTATAGCATCATCATGTGCACTGTGCTCATGAGTCTGATGATTATCCTGCTTTGCTCTGTGCTTAGGTACCAAACCTGTGATTGGGTCAGCCTCTTTAGTTAGATAACCAAGCTTAGTTAGGTAATCTTGAATAAAGTGACGAGCCTCTGGGCTTGCCTTGATGATGGATTTTTGTAGATCAAGTTCATTAAAGGCTTTTAGATAGCGCTTTTTATCTAATGTCTTAAGCAGGAATTGGAAGCCAAAGATTTCATGTTGTGCGCGGCGTGAAAACGGACGAATAAAAGGCAATCTTGATGTGTATAAAGCTCTAGTGTATGAGTAAGTTAGTACTTGTTTGCACTTTGATGTTAATGACAGCTTAATGTAATGTCGGTTACGCTCCGTCATAATGAGCAGATCAGTTGCTTCCCAATGATCTTGCTGTTGCTCGTGGACAAATGGTTTAGCTGCAGGACCTTGCTCAATAATATCGCTAGCGCTTAAGAAGTTGCGATTTTCTCCATTGAGCTCTTTAACAAACTCATCTTCATTAAAATCACCGTCCAAAATGTAGTAACGGTCGGCTAGATGAAACTGTTTGTAAAAGAAAAATGATGCCAAGTTGCACATAAAGCTAATCTTAGCATCGGGATACATGGCTCTAAGCACGTGCAGGGCAGGAATATAAACTACGCTATCGCCTATGCCTGACTTCATGAAAACACTGATACAGTGTGGATTCTTGAGCATCGGTTCAAAGAGCATAATAACTTCTCTAATTATTAAACAAGCCTAAACAAGTTGATGATATAAAAACGCCGTATCACCATATCTAAAATTAGATGCTGACTATAAAACACAGATGCATTTGGAATCATCAAAGCAAGTGTCGCTATCACCTTGAGTTCATTCAAATTAATGAGTGTTATAGGCAAGTATACAGCGTATGTTTAACTGCTCCAAAAAAGTTGTTAAAAGTTACACATCCTTATTGGACTTATCCGCACTCTGTTGACGGCATAGGAGGTTAGTTTCCTCACTACCTATGTCCCAACTAGAGCCTATTGATGCCC
>NZ_CABTML010000015.1:0-36440 GCF_902485895.1 uncultured Anaerobiospirillum sp.
TAGTGAAAAAAGAGGTATAAATTATTAAAGTTAAAAAACTGGCAGTCAATCAACGGCATATTTAAAGGCCGATGATTTAATATGCAAAGATTAGTTGACTAGTTTACCTTCGTATCAATAGCGCTAAAGATGACGCTGCAGGCCTCCAGATCGCCGATCGCTTAACAAGCCAGATTAATGGCCTCAACCAGGGTAACCGCAATGCTGCAGACGGTATTGCACTTGCTCAGACCATCGAGTCCGGCATGGATGAAGTTTCTGGTATGCTCCAGAAGATCCGTACCTTAGGCGTGCAGGCTAATAACGGCACTAACACTGCTGAGGATCGCAAGGCTATCGGTAAAGAAATCGAGGCTCTTGCTAACGAAGTTAATCGTATTGCTCAACAGACCACCTATGCGGGTAAAACTGTTTTAAATGGTACAGCTCCTGCTGCTGATAATAAATCAATTTACGCACCAGGCAATGCCGCTGGTGACCCTGGTAAAATGACCCTGCAGGTTGGCTCGAATAAGGGCGATACCATCGAGTTTTCTGTTGAGTCAGTAATGTTCTCAAAGCTTGCCACCGATCAAAACATTGTTGATGCTGCAGCTGGTAAGATTTTCAAAACAGGTGCGAATGGCGTAATTACTGTAGCCTTATCTTCTGCTAAGACTGACAACGGAAATGAGTCCATCGGTGCGATGATTAGCCATATCGATAAGATGATTGCAAAGATTGATGGACAGCGTGCCGACCTTGGCGCGATCCAGAACAGACTTGAGTCATCTATCCGCAACCAGTCTAACGTTGCTGCTAACGAAGCCGATGCACGCTCACGTATTCGTGATGCTGACTTTGCTGAAGAGTCTGCAAACTTATCTCAGCAGTCCATCATTCAGCAGGCAGCTGCTTCCATGCTGATGCAGGCTAATACCCGTCCTCAGCTTGGTCTGAGCTTATTAGGTTAATCGGAAGACAATCACATGGCCGTTTATGTGAATACAAATTTCAGCGCCCTTCAAGGCCAAAGAGCGCTGACTAATGTCACGAATAATCTGACGACTACCTATCAAAGGCTATCTAGTGGCCTTAGAATCAACAGCGCCAAAGACGACGCTGCTGGTCTTCAGATTTCTGATCGTTTGACCTCACAGATTAACGGGCTTAACCAAGCTAACCGCAATGCCTCTGATGGTATTGCGGTTCTCCAAACCATTGATGGTGCAGCTGAAGAAATCGTCAATGCTATGCAGCGTATTCGTACCATTGCTGTTCAAGCAGCTAACGGTACCAATACCACTGCAGATAGAGAGGCGCTTAACAAGGAAGCTAGTGCACTTTTAACTAGTGCCATGTCCATTGCTACCGATACTACCTTTGCTGGCGCTAAGATCATGATGGGCTATTACCCTGCAGATCCAAACCGCCTGTTTGAAGACAGCAAAAGTGGTAATTTCACCAGCCGTCCAGGTATATTAAACCTGCAAGTTGGTGCTAATAGCGGTGATACCATTCGAGCAACTATCGAAAACTTCTTCGCTGCCGATATTGCTGCTCGAGTAAAAGCACCTGGAAGCAAAGATACTATTGAAGATGCCTCAGCTGGCTCGTTAGTGACTGTTAAAGGTAATAATAGCGTTGATGGCATGACCATCGATATCACCACTGCTGAAAAGGCTGCAGGAGCCATCATTGGCATGGATGGAATCATCCAAGAGCTTGATAAGAGACGTGCATCGATTGGTGCATACATCAATCGTCTGGAGTCTTCTATCCGCAATCAGTCTAATGTTTCTGCTAACTCAGCTGATGCGCGTAGCCGTATTCGTGATGCTGATTTTGCTCAGGAAAGTGCCAACCTTTCTCAGCAATCCATCATTCAGCAAGCTGCTGCTACTATGCTGATGCAAGCTAACACCCGTCCTCAGCTTGGCTTAAGCTTACTTGGCTAAAAGTCTTTATTTATCATCATACGGTGCCCTTCATGGGCACCGTAGTCACAGATAATCCTTTCATTTCAAAACAGCACAGTAACACCTCCTCTCCAGCAAAACCTCTCTTTACAATAGCTAGCCGCCTTAATGCTTACTGCGCCTCCTGAGAGCCTATTAAACTGAATAGTGACACTGAAATTATTGACTTATAGAGCGTGCATGAGACGTTTATCAGATGATAATTGCGACTGCGCAAAGTGCTAACAAATCGCTAGTTTTGCTAGTTTTAAGGACTTTTCTAGGCTTCATCTTGCCCTATTTTTGGCAGTCACTTCTCAAAAGTGATTAGCTTTTGCAGTGTATTTAGTCGAGCTTAAGCACTGCTTAGATCTTTGTGCTAAGCTAGAGACATAGGCAAAGATAACTTGCCTTCATGAGTAGCCTTAAAAAGGTCTTAGATACAGCTTTGACTGTACCTTGCTCTTTAGTGCTATAGCCTTTCGTGCATAATTGACCTTGCTTTTGTAACCTATACTAAAATAGCTAGCTGCAACTAGCTTTTACCATCGTCTTTGACTACTTGTTCACACTCTTAGTCTAGGCCACAGAGATCATTATGGCTTTATACGTCAACACCAACGTCTCGTCACTCAATGCGCAGCGCAAAATGAGTAATGTGACCCTTAACCTGAGCGACAACTACTCTAAGCTTGCCTCAGGACAAAGAATCAACTCCTCCAGTGACGATGCCTCGGGCTTTCAGATTCAGGATCGTTTAACAGGTCAGATTAATGGGCTTAATCAAGGCAATCGTAATGCAAACGACGGTATTGCCTTTCTGCAAACCGTTGATGGTGCTGCAGGCGAGATTCTCAACAATCTCCAGCGCATTAGAACTTTAGCTATTCAGTCAGCTAACGGTACTAACTCATCAGCTGATCGTAAGGCTCTAAATGAAGAGGCCTCAGCTGAGTTAATTGCAGCTATGGCCAATGCCACCGACACTACTTTTGCCGGTGCCAAGATCTTAATGGGCTATTACAAGACTGATGATAATTGCATGTATGGCGACTCAGGTATTGGTGGCAACGTAGAACACCGCCCTGGAAAGTTTGACTTGCAAGTTGGTGCCAACTCAGGAGATGTAATTCCTGCTACCATCGAAAACTTCTTCATTGCAGATATTGCATACAGAATTAAACCTAATGGTGGCCGACCAACTATTGAAGATCTTTCAGCTGGCTCACTTAAGGTAATTGAAGATCGTGGCACTGTGCTTGGAATGACCATTGATATCTCTACTCCTGAGAAGGCTCAAGGAGCCATTCAGGCAATGGACTATCTCATTGCAGAGGTCGATCGTCGTCGTGGCACCATTGGCTCTTACATGACTCGTCTGGAGTCATCTATTCGCAATCAATCAAACGTTGCTGAAAACGAGTCTGATGCACGCGCACGTATTCGTGATACAGACTTTGCCTCTGAGACTGCTTCATTTACTCAAAATCAGATCATTCAGCGAGCTGCAGAGACTGTGCTTTCTCAAGCTAATCAGCGTCCATCCGTAGCTGCATCATTACTTAAGTAAGATCACCCTAGCTCATATCGCTGCGCCAAGATCCCTTGTGTGCAGTGATATGCTGTCACGCCAAATGATGCCGCTATGCCCATCAAATTAATTATTTGAAGGCATGGCATTGTGAGGCTCATTTACCTCCAAGCTACATGCTTGGCAGGCACTGTGAGACTCATTTACCTCCAAGCTTCATGCTTGGCAGGCATTGTGAGGCTCATTTCACTCCACTTCTCAAGTATGCTAGGCATTATTAGCCTTATTCTCAGCTAGAGATCATGCATGGCAGGCATTATTACCTTTCCTCTCAGCAAGAGATCATGCATGGCGGGCATTTTAAGCCTCATTCCCATTCCCATCTATGCATAGCATGGCAAGCATGTGCTGCTGCATAGTTGCTCTTTATTTTCCTTGACAGCTTCCACTTGGCTGCACCTATTCGCTAGTTTGCTTTCCTGTATCTATTAGAAATGCAAGGCAATGTATGCAGTTTTATTAGCCTTTTTCAATAGATACAACGTATAGATGGTAAAAATTATTTGTGAAAGTAAAACGTTTCGCATCTATTATGTTGTGCAAGATTTGATAGAAGTGCGCTTGAGTTTAGAGCAGTTGAAGTCTTATTTACGGCATTTACTTTGTAAGGCGGGATGGAGTCTTAAACAATGTGACAAAATTTGCCGCTTTTGCCATTAACATAATGCAATTATTGCCGTATAAGAAAGTAGGATGCTGAGGGTCGATATTCCTAAGTCCTAAACCCCCAGCCACTGAGCAGATCGCTCAGGAGAGATCTTTTGCATTGCTATAAGCAATGAGAAAGTTGTAAGCAGAACATAGTTTGCAGACTATGCATAGTGCTTCTATTAGCCCAGACAGCACTCTTTTTCTGCGTACCTGTTCGTGCATCAGACATTCTGTCTGATGCCACCCTACCTCATCCTGTTTAAACACCTCACACCCATAAAGATATAGTATTACTACGTCCTTATTGTGCCAGGATAAAGCCTTTTAAGGCCTCATCCATTTTAAGAGTTAAACAGAACTTAAGCAGAGCATTGACCATTACTGCGCCATGGCTACAGGTCTTACTGATATATACATATCACGCCATCACCATTTTGCAGCGAAGAATTCTTTAATCAATACTCTCCTAACAGTAGTCTTAGGAAATTCGCTCTGCCCTACATAATGAAATATGCGTGCCAAAACTTACAGAAAAGTGTGATCCTGAACAAAAAACTGCCAATAAGTTGACCCACTGTCATATTTCAAACAGGTACAAAAAGCCTATAAATATCAGCATCTGACCATGATTAAGGCAATATCATCGACGCTACTAGCTCATGCACCTAACTTACACCAACTCGTGCCACAAGCCTTCATGGCCTAGCACCTGGCAAGGCTAAGATGCCGATACCTTACTAGCGGCAAAAACCTTTGCCGCTACGACATGTTTTTCTGCCCGCCATAAGACCTATTTCCCCGGCAATATGTTAGAAAGAATCACTTTGCTTCAGTTTTAAGCGGCAATCTAATATCCATTAGCCCATCCCTAGTCTCAATAGCCTTGTCTAAGTTATCCGTCCACTGTGATTTACCGATATTCGCAACGCCTTCACTGGCTAAGGCCAAGCCATAGGCTTTGCCTAGTTTTGATGCGCCACCATAGCTCTTGGTTAATTCGTGTAAATGGCAACAGACTGCTTGCCAAAGTAGAACCAATTTGGAAAAGAATAGTACAAGCTAGCTGCAGGCTCTACTCATCTGCTTTCAGCTTGTGCACAGCATTAGCTTGGCACTTGTGCCTATGCTTGTACTTGAGCATTTATGCGCTATTTATCTTTTGAACTTGCTAAGCTGTGTTGCCAAACAGCCACCGCAGCTAAGCACGATAGAGATTGAGATGAGCTCCACTGTGCCTGTATTGGCTTGCCGTGGCTAGGCATGGCGCAGTATGGTGGGCAGAGCTTGGCTAGTGTGCTTGGTCTAGCCTGTTTTTCGTAGGTATGGCTGGGATGAGCTTGGCTTTGGATCGCCTAGCGATATTTGGTTTTGCTTAGCTTGATTGGGAGTGGCTGCGCTGATGCGGAAAATGGATTTCGTGGGCAGACTCTTGTGTGGCTAAGGCAGAGCCTGCACAGCGATGGGGTTGTGCTACTTATTTATCAAAGATGTCTTTGAGGCGCTGAAGCTTGTTGATGTATCTGCACAGCGCTGCTTCACGCATAATTACAGCTTGCTTCAAGACCTCAACTTGTTCTGAAGAGCTTAACTTTAAAAAATCGCGGCTGTCAAAATCAAAAGGTGGAGGGCAGTCATCAGGTAGAGCAATATTCTCCATACCCAATCTATATAAGTCTTTGCCCTGCGTTTTATCATACTGCTGCTTCATGCGTTCATAATTGCGTGTGGAAGCTTTCTCAGTATCGTAAGGATCTAATCTTTGTCCTCTGCTATCGCGCTCAGCATAAACGCCTTTAGAACAGTTGTCCTTAGCATAAACAGGCTCATCTTGAGTTGCTAACTGAGTATCTCTATTGAAGTTGCCACCACGAGTAGTATCTTCTTTGTTAGAAGCATAAGTATCTTGGTAAACATTGTTACGACGCCAAGGATCTACACGATCTAAAGCAGAATCATCTCTATAGCCATGACTTGCAGGTAGAGTATCGGTGTTTTCTATGGCGTATATATCTTTTGCATTTTGATTATAGTCACGTGGATCTGTAGTGCGATAGAGATTTTCTGCCTCTTCTTGCTGTTCACTAACTGCAGCAATCTTATTTACTGGAATATCATATTGCTGATTAACATGGGCATTGAGCACGCCAGAAAGATGTGGCTGACCTTCACCTGCTACAAACTCTTGACGTTGTGCGGCGTAACGTGGACCAGGCTCTAAGGTACCAAAAGTAGGCAGCTTCTCTCCTAATACCATAGAAGAGCCACGCAGGCACTGGCGTCTTGAATTTGGGGCATTTACATCTTTAGAGTGGCTTGCAGCACCACCTTTACGTAATACACTAATAGTGGCACTACTGCTTTGCTTTTTAGAGTATTCAGACTTATCGTGAAAAGAATATACAAACTCACGAGGATCGGTTTTCTCTCGTACTACTACCACGTTTTTAAGCTCTGGATGAGCCTTCAAAAAGCGGCTAGCAAACACAATCTCGCCAAATGGACTTTCATAAATACGGCCGACACGAGCCATGCGATAAGGAGCGTTCTTTTTACCATATAAGGCAACTACATAGCCCTTTTGAATATCCTTTTGTACGTCACGTGATTGTATGACGCGTAGCGACTCATAGTCACCCCAGGTCTTCTGAAACTCTAATAAGTCCATTGCACACTACCTTATACAGTACCACCACACGCATGAGACAAAATAAATCCAATGAGATAGATATTTGCCCGACCTAACAACCTACCAATTAATGTTGCTACTCTAGCAAAACTTTAGCCCTAACTAGATTAGCGTTTTAGCTAAGTCACACAGGCATATTTGAAAGATTTGGCACCTTGTGTATTAGCAGCAAATGTAAACTTTAGCCCTAGTTTACTGGTTTAGGTTATAGTGCAACTATTATAGCAAACAAGACACAAAAACTTACAAGGTTTAGCTCACTTTCGTAAAAGAACTATTCGCACTACATTATTTATACTAAATTTATGATAGTAATGCACCTATACGGAGCAGCACTCCAGCTTACTGCACACTATTAAGAATAGTTTTTCTAAAAAAGTATCCTAATATATGAACACTACAAGTATGTATACAAGATCAGTGCTATCTTTGATAGGATGCTTGCCTGTTCATCATGTCTATGTTGCAGGCTAGATATTTTGTTCTCATCTGCTGTGCTCAAGCTCTTATCTTGCTGTACTCGAATCAACTAAGTTGGCTGACAGTAACGAGGTGCTTGGCTTACCCTACATTAGCTTAGCTTTGCCTTGCCTTGACTTTCATTGCTTTTATTTGCTTCGCTCAACTAAAATCAACTTAGCCATGCAAGGCTGCATAGCTTGGACTGAATTTGCTGATTCGGAGTGAGCTTTTAATGCAGTACATGACCGACTTGATGAGGCTGTGCTTATGTGGCTTGGTTGCTATGAGCACTTATGAGTGGCGCATAAATCACAAAGCCCACGTTGGTGGGCTCAGTTAGGCTGCTAGATTGGGACAAATCTATGCTTTTTTTTGAGGTGGTGAGAGATTGTTTATGGCGTAGTGTGCTTGTCTGCTACTGTTCACCAATCTTCTTCCAGGTGACCTCGTTGCGGCAGTACAGCGGCTCGGCTAAGGCTGGATCGGTAAGAGTGTAGTCACCGCTCATGGCGCTATAGATGATGGCATCGGCTTGTGGATAAAGACGCAGGGTGTTTTCTTCTATGCTCTTGTTAGTAGCGGCTAAGAGATCTGCTGAGATTTTATCTTTAAGGCCGGCCTCTAAAAGGATGGCAATGCCAGTACCTGCAAGAGCAAGCTTGTCAGAGGCAATTATATCTGAGTGAGTTAGAAGATCTGCAATGGCATCTTCAGGTTTAGCAACCTTCTCTTCAATCACAGTTACTACCTTGTTACCGCTCTTTTCAAATAAAGCGTAGTACACCTCACCCATACGTGCATCTGCAGCACACAGGGCATAGCTCTTATCCTCATGAGCGTTACCATCGCCACAATCTAAGAGCTCAGGAGTTGCAAGCAGCTTAAGATCGCTCACGGCAAATACCTCAACATCTAAGCCTAAAGCTAAGGCTTGAGCTGTAGATGTAGCGATACGTACACCGGTAAAAGAGCCTGGGCCGGCACCAAAACCCACTGCCTCAATATCCTCACGAGCAACTGAGTTTTCAGTAAGTAAGCTATCAACCATGCTCAATACTAAATTGGCATGCTTTTGTGGGGCTACTTCGCTCTTTAAGAAGACTTTGCCACCAACACTCAAAGCTACGGAGCAATTTTCTGTGGCAGTATCAATCGCTAAAACAGTCTTATCTCTCATAGTTTAATTGTCCTGTAGTGTTGTGACAAAAATATCTGAGCCTTGCTAAGACTCATTCATGCCAAATAAGCAAAGCTACCGTCACCATTAGAAGGCGATCATTTGCATTGCTAGATGATGGAGGCCTAGTAGAAAGCTTGTCGCTTAACTACTAGCTGACAAACTATAAATCATAGCATGTCTATAGCCTGCATAGCTAAAGCCTAGCAGCGCTTTTTGCTGCGATATGAGCTAAAGCTAGTGAGCTTTTGCAGAGTTAACTGACAATCCTAGTGCGCTGTTTGCTGCTATACAGGATTGAGCACTGAGCTTACGGCAGCCATGCAGCTACGACTTGCATGAGCTTTAGATGGCCATGCAGCTAGGCCTTGGATGGGCTTTATCTAGCATTAATAACACATGATGGTTTACAAATCAGGCTATGGCACTTAAATGTGCTTAGCTTGCGTTTGTAGGCTGTATTGTATAAGATTCCGCTACTATTTAGTTAACTCATTAGAATGCACTTGGGCCTTTATTACCTCTTTGCAGCTTGGCCCCATGCATTGTCATGCTTGTTTGACAGCACTCATTGGTTTTGGTTACTTTCGGTTCTGGGGATTATTGATGATTAAGAAACGTATTATTGCGTTTGATTTGGATCCGCAGCCGGCTGTATCCGATTCATATCGCTATCATCTGCGCTCTAAGGATTCGGCAGTTGAAAACTCTGAGGCCAAATACTATCAAGACCCATCCAAACCTCGTAAAGTAGCTCACGAGGATATTGCCGACTACATGCAAGTAGTCACACCACGTCGTCGTGGTCGTATTCAGGCAATCAAAGACAATCAGCCAAAGCACGTCAAACAAAACATCTTAAAGCAGCAAGTCGAAGCCTTAGTTTCAGGTCAGCGCTCTCATGCACTCAAGCCACTGCGCATTAAGCTGCGCTCCATTGCATTAGCCTTAGCTGAGAATGCTAAGAACTGGAATAAAGAAACACCTGAGCAAAAGCGTGCCGAAAGCGAACTGTCCGTATGTGAAATCAAGACTGATGCTTTAGTTTACGAGACTGCAGTTTCTCCGACAGGCTATACCTACCGTCGACTCAAGAAGACCACCCCATCTTTAGCAAAGTAGCCTACACCAAGCTAAGTACGCTGCCACTCTTTCAAACTTATTAGCACCCTACACTCATATCCCGTTGGCCACTTGCGACCTGCCTTGTGCTAGCTAATCACGCCACAAATACACCAGCTGCTGCTATTGCCCATGAGCACTAAGCACCACTGCATTCATGAGCAGCCCTTTCTAAGCTATAACCACTCAGGTTAATGCCACTGCAGCAGCTGCAGCTGTTAGTGCAGTTATTGCTGTGCTATTGCTGTAGCTCCTACAGATGCTGAGCTACAGCTATTTCTGTCGCTGCTTCTAATTCTCTTGCTCAAACATCCCAAAGAGCCGCATGGTCTTTATCTAAGCTCTCAAGACTCTATGCGTGCCATGAGCTTGCTACTTGTAGTTCAGAAAATGCATTCAGCTGCTAATAAGCCTATGCGCTTTCAGTACGCAGGCAAACTATCCACAGTCTCTTAGGCGGCCACACAGGCATGAGCTTGTGCTTGAGCATCTAAAGTGATGGGCCAACTACATCCTGTGCTTTGCCTACACACGTACTTGCTGATTAAGCATTAGACGTGTGCCTTACTTGCCTTATTTTTATAGTGGATGATGCAGCTACCTTTTGCCTATAGCCGAGCTTCTTAAGCCTCAGTGTGCTTGAGCTTTCTTTGGCTTATACCTTGGCCTTAGCGTGGGCTTGAGCTTTGGCTTGAGCTTTGGCGTCAGCTTGCGCCTTGGCTCTAGCTTGCTACTTTGCTTTAGCCTTAGCCGTGGCTTTTGGCGGCTAAGGTTTTGTGGTGGCCACGTGCTCGGCTAGTTGCTTTTTAGTGTGGCATTAGGATTTGACCTTCTTTAAGAAGCTTAAGACTTCGGTAACTGAGGTTACGTGGGTCATTGGCGGTAAGGAGTTAAAGACGGTTTGGCCGTAATTTTTGGTATGCAGTCTTGGGTCGAGCAAGACTAAGGCACCTGTATCGGCTTCATTACGGATTAAACGACCTGCTCCTTGGCGCAGTGCAATGATGGCATTTGGCAGGCTCTCGCACTTAAAGACATTTAAGCCCTTGCTCTTAAGCTTGCCCTCAATTGCCTTGGTAATTGGGTCACCTACCTGAGTAAATGGCATCTTATCGATGATAACTAAAGATAAGGCCTTACCCGGTACATCCACACCTTCCCAGAAAGATGAAGTGCCAATTAATACTGCATTACCTGCCTTGATGAAGGCCTGCATGGTATCTGACACTGTCATATTACTGCCTTGCTTGAGGATACGGCGCTTATTTGAATAATGAGCACTCATATACTCATAAGCTTCATTTAAGGCTGAGTACGATGTAGTCAGAATAAAGATACCGCCATCGGTAGCATCGATAACTGAGCTGAGCATCTTCAGAGCCTTTTCCATACGACCCTTGACGTTAGGCTCAGGGAAGGATGGTGAGGTAAAGAGGCAAGCATGGTTCGTGTAATCAAAAGGAGATGGCACTATGCTTTGCTTTACTTCCTCGTGCTTGAGGCCAATGTCGTAAAGGAACTTATCAAACTTATTGTCAGTGGTGATCGTTGCAGAGGTAAAGACTACGGTACAACCTTGCTCCTGAATCTTACGCAGAGCTGCACTTAAGTATGGGCCAATATCAATTGGGCAAACGGTCAGAATGAACTTATAGCCTTGATCCTCTTTAGGAACAATCTCAATCCATGAGGCATTATCCCAACACTCTTCACCTTGCTTGTTGCGATCAGAGTTCATGAAATCAGTAATGAACTCTAAAGTCTCATCAACTTGATTTTGCAAAGGCTTGATATCCTCAACGGCTTCTTCATTACTCTTAAGGAGCTCAGCTAATGACTTTAAGGCCATGAGTAAGTCAGCCATTAAGCCTCTAAATAAGGCATTGCGTACTGGTTGATTGGAGTAGTCATACACCACATCACCCATGTCACTATCGTATGGCGAAATACGTGAGTAATCGATACCAAATTGATCACACAGCTGACCAAAGCGGCGCTTTAATTCTTTATTAAAATCACGCTCATCAAGATTACGTGAAGAGCGAGCAATCATCATCTCAAACTCTTCATCGCTAAGCGTGGACTCACTATCCTCAGATTCAGTAGTAATCTTCTCGCCGCCTAAATCAAGCTCGCCTAGGTCGCGATCAAACCAACCACTTTCAGTTAAGCCATGAGCTTGTAAAATGGCTCGCACCTCTTTCATGGTGTAAGAGTCTTTACCAAGCAAGACACGGTCTTTGTTATTAAATAATTCGTAACCTAAGAGCTCAAATGGTGACTTAAAGTGATGGTGGCAGTACTTAAAGTTAGCAATGCCGTGCTTACCATCGCCTCTAAACAAGAGACCACGCATCAGCACATCTACAATGCATTCAATCTTGTAGAGAGTTTTGGCAAAGGCACCTGTCTTAGTAGAGACCTTAGTCGATGAGAAACACTTATGCACCTCATCTACTAAATCCTTAAGAAACTCTAGGCTAACGTCGCGTTTGAAGAACTCTCGACCGACCTCAGCTAAGGTATGGGCCTCATCAAAGATCAATACATCTGGCAGTGGCAAGATAGAATTTGGATTGCCAATACCATTAGGACTTTGCAGCGCAGCATAGAAAAGAGCGTGATTAATCACGACTACATCGCGCTCTTTAGCCTCCTGACGTGCGGCAAACACAAAGCAATGTGAGCCATCGATACCAGTATTGCCAGAGCGTACGCGTTTAAAACCAATAGCTGGATCTTTACCTGCAGCACCAGGACCAAAAGCACGGCCAATCTCCATATCCGCTTGATCTGCAGGGACTACAGACGCAGCTGTATTAGAGTTTTCTGACAATTCCCTTAATAAATCGCGCTTACGAGCAGCATAAGGACAATTGCTCGCCATCTCTTGGCATAAAAATGAGTCACAAGTAACTAAAGAACGAGCACCTTCTTTAAGTGAGAAAATCATCTCACCAAACAAAGCATTTTTAGGATCGCTATCTAATGAGTCAGTACACTTATCAATATAGGCGCTAATGGTCTGACGATCACGGGCATTGAGTGAGCGCATGCCATCGCCATCAAAGACATAGCGGCAAATATAGTTAGCGTGACCCTTAAGTGCGATGGAATTAAGGTGTGTGGTACCTAAAATATTAAAGATCTTTGGTACGTCTTTAGAGCTTAACTGATCTTGCAAAGTCTTAGTGCGAGTAGAGACCATCACTGTTTTGCCAGCAAGCAGCGGTGGCACTAAATAAGCGAATGTCTTACCGGTACCAGTACCGGCCTCTACTGCTAAGAACTGATGAGTGCTGATAACTTCAGCCACACTTGCAGCAAAGCTTTGTTGTCCTTTACGCGGTGAATAGCCCTCAAGCTTCTTACCAAGGATGCCATTAGCGGCAAAGACGCGTGCTACGTTCATCTTGAGTACAGACTCACGTGAAAAAGGCTTCATACGGGCCTCTTTCATCTTGAGTACATACTCGTTATAGGAACGATTAGACACAATGATGCTGCGATGATTAAGAATCTCTAAAGACTTCTTCTTTCTATCAAGCTCGCTAAAACTATCATCGTAGTCGCTAGGCTCTACCGCTACTAGAGGTTCATCTTCTGAGTAGTCTCTTTCGGTCACCACTCGACGCTCTTCATCCAATGCATCAATGACAACAGCATCATTAGCAACCTTAGCTTTATCCGCAGGACCGAATAAATAGTCACTTGCCGCTTGTACGATTTCATTAACATCGCCTCTACGGATTACTTCTTTATCAATAGACGAAGATAAAATGTGTGTACCATCAATGATTGATCTAGCTAAATCTACATCTTCAGCACTAGGCTCATTGGCAGTCGCCTGATTATCAGCATACCCTCCAAATAAGGCGTTAAATGCCTGATCATGCAAGGCATCATCTTTAGTCTTAACCTTAGATGCACTCTTAGTAGATTCACCCTTGCTTGATGCATGCTCAGAGCTCCCTTTAGCAACAGTAGATGCGGCAGTGCTATCTTTGGCTTCGCTCTTTGCCGCAGCCGAGGCTTTAGCAGTTATTTTAGCAGTGGCTTGAGCAGTTCCTTTAGCAGTTCCTGTAGCTGTGGCATTAGCAGTGACTTGAGCAGTGCTGCCTTTAGCTGCAGTGCTCTTAGCTAAGCTGCTAGCTGATGGGCTTGAAGCAGCTGCAGTTAAGCTAGCTGTATGTGATGCAACTGTGGCGGCATCGGAGTCTTGATCGTCAGCATCATCAAAGATATCGCTACCACCAAAGGCCAAAGCTGAGAGGAAGTCATCGTCAGACATAGCCTCAATCTCTTGTTGTGAGCGAGACTTTTTGCCAGGCTTTGAGCCTACATAAGTATTATTCTCTGGGTCAAACATCTCAGTGCTATTATCATCCCCTGCTACACGCACATCCCCGTGCTTTAAGGATGCACCACTAATCTCTCTCACCGCATCCTCAGACTCACTTTCAGCAGGGCTGTTGAGATTCTGGCTAAAGTTGTTGATGGTGTTAATAAGATCGCTAGCTGTCTCCATGACCGCCTCAGATCTCTTCTGTGCAAAGTCATCATTAAACTTAGCATGTAAGAGGGCTGGATCATGTAAGGCATCCTTGATGGATGCTGCTTTCTTAGTCCCGCTAGCACTAACTTTTGAAGACGACGACGCCTTTGCTCCACCTAAGCTACGGCCACTAGCCTTATTTGTACCTGCCAGATCCTGTGCAAAGGCATTCGGCACAGTACTATCCCATGGCGCAACATCATCACCATTGGCAAGAGCAGACTGAGCTGAACTGGCAGCAGAGGCTGCGGCAGCGGCAGAACTTTCTGCACGGGCTACACTAGCTGCACTTGCTGCAGCGTGCGCCGCATTAGCAGTTTTCTGCCCATTAGCCGCATTGTGCATTGCAGCGCTGTCATGATGAGCACTAGAGCTATGTGTTTGATCCATTGCGGCGGTGTCATCTAGCGGCACATAGTTATCCCACGGAATATCAGCATTGCCGTTGGCATTGCTATCCCATGGAGCTGCGTCGTTATAGTTTGGAGTGCTATTTTCCCAAGGTGCTACATCAGCGTTGCTACCGCTTGCGTTATCCCATGGTGCGCTCTCATTGCCAAAAGGAATATCCTCATTTAAAGGATCGGAGCTTGGCTGACGCTTGGTGATCTTATCTTGCTTGCGTGCAGCTGTGGCAGTGGCGGCATTGTCATGTGCACCTTGACTGTCATTACCTGAGGCAAACTTATTAAAGTCATCAATAGACAACACCTGTCCAGCCCCAAACAGACCACCTGCATAAGGAGAGTCAAAGTCTTCATTAGAGTATGGGCCTGCATCTTGGCGAGCACCTGCCTTGTTTGCAGATGGTTTGGACTTGGCTGAATTTTTGGCAAGATCTTTTAAGTCCACAGCGCCTCCTTACTGGCTCATAAATAAAAACAGACCACTGATACATGGGAACGATGAAGCAGCTATTGTACGGTCTTACAAAGTAAAACCATAGCGCCAATATAGAATGATCTCATACTTTGCTCAAATCTAGCCAGAAAGCGTAAAAAAGTTATCTCAAATCACCCCATATCTATGTTTTAGCCACCAAAGCCCTATCCAAGCAGGCTCCTCATTTCCATCGAAATACCAGCAGCCAGCTACTGCAGCACTAAACTTAATGGCCGATGTTAAAAGCACATCAGCGCAGCAATTGCCTATAGCTGCCAGAACAGCTCATGAGTCTATGCTGTTAACACTCTGTAAGCTTCAACATACGGTGCAGAGCCTGAATGCCGCTATGCAGTCATATGCTTAGCTTCTGTGCTACTTATCAACCGTGTTTTGACTGCAGTAGTGCGCTTTGGTCTATATGGGCTTAGCGGCATGTGGCGAGCCTAAAGAGAGCTTCCTGCAAATGGATAGCTCATGGCCAAGCTTCTTACCTACCTTGCTTAGGCTGAGCTTTGGACGGGGCGCATTACTAGCTGTTTATGGAGATTTTGTGCACTATAGACGCACACTTTTCTCATATATATGAGACTTAAGTGCATTAGGCGTTATTATGAATCTATGCAAGCGATGCTATAGGCATGAAAGACATGAGCGCTAATGATGCTAAGTCTGCGTGTGTATAGCGTGCACCATCTATTTATCAACATGGGGGATATTCTTATGGCAGCAGAAGACCAAGATAAGAATAAAGCATCCTGCTCTTGTGATGAGAGCTCCTATAAGAAAGGCTTTAAGCTTTTTGGATCTAAGGGGTCAAGCTCTTGCTCAAATAAAGGCAAGCGTAACTCCTGCGCAACAGGCAATTGCCCATCTGGTACATGTTCGACCAACAATACTTTGCTCTTAGTAGTGATTGCGGCAGTGATGTTATTAGTTGCCTATAGAACACGCTCTCAATCTGAAGATGTCTCATTAGAGGCTAGCGTTGCAACTCAAGAGACAGTTGCCGTTGAAGCTCAAGAGGCTAATGCTCAGCCAAAACAAGAACCATAATTCACCATAGATTGCGCTTGCACCCTTAGCCCTTAAGGCCAATCCCTTTGCTTTGTTGATACAAATGCGTTCTTAAGACGCGCACTCCCGCCTCATGCCTTTCAGAGCCAACGCTCTGTACCTTTTCCACGCCTCTTTCTTTTCCAAAGCTCATTGCGCTCCCCGACTGTCATATGGCCGCTGTACGGCTGCTCAGCTAGCATGTCTATGTGCCACAGCAAATCGGTCTATTTCATGTTTGTTGAGGCACTTGTTGGCATTTGAGGATTTTCGATATCACTCTGTTCTCTTTGCTACCCATGGTCATTATGGACTTACTGCAGAGCTATTTGCATTTGGTGCCAGCGCGTTTTGTCGCTTGACTAGGTCGCTTGGCTTGGTTATTTGGCTAGCTTGATGTGGTTTTATAGGATTGCAGCATCAGCTGTTTTGGTGGGATTGAAGGGTGTGATTTTTTGGAAGGGTCGTTAGTTTGCTGTGGTTTTTGTTGAGGTTGCTGCAGATACAAAAAAGCCCGTAGAGCTTGTGAGCAATACGGGCCTTTTCACACTTATGTGTGGTTACAAGTACGTAACTTTGAATATCGGGCGTTAAGCCTTACAGACGGGCTGTAAGGCGTCTTTTGCCGTTGGCCCGAAATATTCAAAAATTAAATTACTTGTTAGCGTTAGCAGCAGCGAAAGCAGCAGCCATTGCGTTAGGAACAGCTTCCTGAGCCTTCTCGTTTAAGGACTCTAAAGCTTCCTTCTCCTCAGCCTCATCCTTAGCACGGATGGATAAGGTCAGCTGACGGGTCTTGCGATCAACGTTGATGAACTTAGCCTCAACCTCGTCGCCTACCTTCAGAACGGTAGTAGCGTCGTCGATACGGTCGCGTGAAATGTCAGCAACACGGATGTAGCCAACTACGCCATCAGCTAAAGCAATGGTAGCACCACGAGCGTCAACCTCTTCAACGGTACCAGTTACTAAGGAACCCTTAGCGTGGTTCATTAAGAAGTCTGCATATGGATCATCAGCGATCTGCTTTAAGCCTAAGGAGATGCGCTCGCGATCTGGATCTACCTGGAGAACGATAGCGGTGATTTCGTCACCCTTCTTGAAGTCGCGAACTGCGTCTTCGCCAGACTGCTGCCAAGAGATGTCTGATAAGTGAACTAAGCCGTCGATGCCGCCATCTAAGCCGATGAAGATACCGAAGTCAGTGATTGACTTGATCTTACCGGTTACACGGTCACCCTTAGCGTGGGCAGTAGCGAACTCCATCCATGGGTTTGGCTTGCACTGCTTTAAGCCTAAGGAAATACGACGACGCTCCTCGTCGATCTCGAGAACCTTAACGGTTACCTTATCGCCAACGGAAACAACCTTAGATGGGTGAATGTTCTTGTTGGTCCAATCCATCTCGGATACGTGGACTAAGCCCTCAACACCCTCGTTGATCTCAACGAAGCAGCCGTAATCGGTTAAGTTGGTTACCTTGCCCTCGAGGCTTGAGCCAACTGGGAAGCGAGCTGCGATGTTAGCCCATGGATCCTGACCTAACTGCTTGAGGCCTAAGGATACACGCTGACGCTCACGGTCGAACTTGAGAACCTTAACGTCGATCTCGTCACCAACATTAACGATCTCAGATGGGTGCTTAACACGCTTCCAAGCCATGTCAGTGATGTGTAATAAGCCGTCAACACCACCAAGGTCAACGAATGCACCGTAGTCGGTGAGGTTCTTAACGATACCCTTAACTTCCTGACCTTCCTGGAGGTTAGCAAGTACGGACTCACGGTCAGCTGAGTTCTCAGACTCGATAACAGCACGACGGGAAACAACAACGTTGTTGCGCTTCTGGTCTAACTTGATTACCTTGAACTGGAGCTCTTTGCCCTCTAAGTGAGCGGTCTCACGTACTGGACGTACGTCAACTAAAGAACCAGGTAAGAAAGCACGGATGCCGCCTAACTGAACAGTGAAGCCACCCTTGACCTTACCATCGATAAGACCAGTAACAGCGTCGCCATTCTTGAATGCTTCTTCGAGCTTGATCCAAGCTTCGTTGCGCTTAGCCTTCTCGCGTGAAAGGACAGTCTCGCCGTCGCCTGACTCAACAGACTCGAGAACTACTGGGACAGTGTCACCAACAGCAACTTCGATCTCGCCAGCGGCGTTCTTGAACTGCTCAACTGGGATGTTGGACTCAGACTTTAAACCAGCGTCGAGGATAACGAAGTCGTCTTTAATAGCAACAACAACTGCGTTGATTAAAGAACCTGGACGGGTTTCGGTTTGATTTAAGGACTCTTCAAAGAGTTCGGCAAAAGACATTGACATTAAGGTTATGTTCCAAAAGCACCTAAAAGCATCCTGCTTAAAGGAGGTAATTAACAGTAGTGGATCATCCATGATCCTGAAAACAGTAAATGCCGATTATAACAACACAATCGTGTGATTGCAATTACATTTTCAAAAAAAATTTTACCCTACTGATTTGCTTTATCACTTCTTACCAAACTTGATAAACATCGGCTTTACCTTACCTATGAAGGCACCTACTTTTGCTCACTTGTTGCCTCTCTCAGTTCTAGCCTTTTTTACAGCTTCACTTTCAATCTTTGCTGCGTGCATATTTTCTGCTTTATGTCGCTTGTGCGGAGGCAGTACATCGTTCTTGCGCTCTTTAGCTGTCCTGGTCTTGATACATTGATGCTCTGTAGAGTGCGTCCGTTTAAGGCGATGATAATTGCTATGTGTGTTTAGATGAGTGAAGCCTTCATCTACAAAATACCGCCAAATGAAAAGCTTTGAGTTAAGATGATGAGTTATGCATAAGATAAACTGGCTATAGTTAGTCTTTATCTTTGTATGCTTAATGGCTCTAGAGTTTGAGGAGGGGTGATGAAAGGTATCTTGCTTGCAGGAGGACGGGGAACAAGGCTCTATCCGCTTACCCGAACTGTCTCTAAACAGCTCTTGCCTGTTTATGACAAGCCTATGATCTACTATCCTCTGTCTACGCTGATGCTCTTTGGCATTAGAGATATTCTTATCATCTCTACACCTGAGGATACGCCACGCATTGAGCAACTCTTGGGTGATGGTGGCTCTTTAGGCTTAAACCTATCTTATGCTGTGCAAGAAGAACCAAAAGGCATTGCGCAAGCCCTGCTCATTGGCAAGGACTTTATCAAAGGCGATCAAGTCTGTCTTATCTTAGGCGACAACATATTCTATATGGGCGAGCAGCTCCATCAAATAGTTGATAAGCTCCATAGTACCGACAATAATGTCGCCACCATCTTTGCTTATCACGTCTCTAATCCACAGCGCTTTGGTGTTGTCGAGTTCAACTCTCAGATGCAAGTAATCTCGATTGAAGAAAAGCCTCAGCGACCAAAGTCTAACTATGTCAGTGTCGGCTTGTACTTCTACCCACCTGATGCTGCAGAAAAAGCTGCTAGTTTAAAGCCATCGAAGCGTGGCGAGCTTGAGATCACCGATCTAAACAATCTCTACTTAAAAGAGTCACGGCTTAGTGTCATTCCTATGCTTAGAGGTAATGCCTGGCTTGATGCCGGCACTCCTGAGTCGCTGATGGACTCAGGTGATTTTGTTAGAATTATTGAACAGCGCCAAGGACTTAAGATCGCTTGTTTAGAAGAGATCGCCTTAAAACAAGGCTTTATTGATAAGCGGCAATTGCTTTGCTTAATTGAGCGCTTGGATGAATGCAACTACAAAACATATCTACAAAAGGTTTACTTAGATGAGCTTGAGATTTACTAGCACCAACATTGAGGGCTTATACATCATCGAGCCACAAATTTTCCATGATGAGCGTGGTTACTTTACTGAGACTTACAATCTAAAAGATTTTGAGGCCCATGGTATCAGTCCAAACTTTGTTCAAGACAATCAGTCTTCATCTACTCATGGTGTCATTCGTGGACTACATGCCCAACGTGGCGAGCACTCTCAAGGTAAGCTCGTTCGTGCACTGATTGGTACTGTCTTAGATGTAGTGGTAGATATTCGTCCTGAGTCTAAAACCTTTGGTAAGTCTTTTAGCATCGTACTCTCGCAGGAAAACTTTAAGCAGTTATATATTCCGCGTGGCTTCTTGCACGGCTTTTCTGTCATGTCAGATGAAGCCGTGCTTGCCTACAAGTGTGACAACTTCTACTGCAAAGGAGCTGAGCTTACCGTGCGCTATGACGATCCTGAGCTCGACATTGATTGGCAAATCCCAGGCGTTATATCCATTGTCTCTAACAAAGATCGCAACGGCATCTCCTTTGCCGAGCTTAAAAAGCAACTCCTTCAATAACCATCCGCGATGCGGCACTATCCCTCACTTAGCTAGGTATGACTTATGTTCAAACGACTCTTAGTTACTGGCGGCGCTGGTTTTATCGGTTCTAACTTCATTACCTACTTTTTAAGCAAGCATCCAAATGTCTTAGTGGTCAATCTAGACAAGCTTACCTACGCTGGCTCCATGGATAATTTAAGTGAGGTAAGCTCAAAAGATAACTTTGTCCACGTTACTGGGGATATCTGCGATGAGAGCTTAGTAAACGCGCTTTTTGAGCAATATGACTTTGATGCTGTAGTGCACTTTGCAGCCGAGAGTCATGTAGACAATTCAGTAACAGGGCCTAAAGCTTTTGTTCAGACCAATGTTGTGGGCACCTTTACCTTGCTGCAAGCAGCTTTAAAACACTGGATGGATGGCCCGCATCAAGTAAAGTCTGGTAAAGAGTATTGCCGTTTTCACCACATCTCCACCGACGAGGTTTATGGAGCCTTAGGAGAAAGTGGTTCTTTTACAGAAGATACTGCCTACGCTCCAAACTCTCCATACTCTGCCACCAAGGCAAGCTCAGATTTTCTTGTCAGAGCCTATCACCATACATATGGTCTAAACGTTACCACCTCAAATTGCTCGAATAACTACGGCCCACGTCAGCATGTTGAAAAGCTCATTCCTAAGACCATTAGTTGCATCCTTAATCATCATGAGATTCCGGTTTACGGCACAGGCTTAAATGTACGTGATTGGCTCTTTGTTGAAGATCACTGCAGCGCTATCGACACGATCTTAAGTGAAGGTAAGAGTGGTGAGACCTACAATGTCGGCACCAACAATGAGCTCGACAACATGACCCTCATTAAGGCGATTTGCTCTTTAATGGATAAAAAGGTGCCAGCTAAAGATGGTCAGTCTTATACCTCACTCATTACCCATGTCAAAGACCGTCCAGGCCATGACTTTAGATATGCTGTGGATGCATCTAAGCTCAAGGAGCACACCTCATGGAAGCCTAAGTACAACTTTGAAGAGGCTCTTGAGTACACCATCGATTGGTACATCAAGAAGCTTAGCACTTAGAGATGGCCTAATTGCTTGAGTTGAATTGAACTGAACTGAATTGAAAAGAGGCCCGTGGGGCCTCTTTTTGTTTGCCCCGGTCGAAGATCCGAATGAGGGGCGGCAGGACAATAAGCTTATGGATACTACTTATTGAACTTGTTCATGAATTGAGCTGCAGCAGCCTGATCCTTTTGAGCCTGCACTTGAGCAGCAACGCCTACAGGAGCACAGATCTTGCCAACTGGCTGCAAAATGGTGTCTAGGCTCTTAGCTAAAACGACGCCTGCTGGGATGCCTAAAATAGTTATGAAGCAACCAATCATCTGACAGATCACGATGATGGTGAGCCACCAACCAAAGAATAAGATGTACAGGATCTTAAGAATGGTGCCGTAGGTTTGGAATACTGGATTCTCTTCCTCGTTTGAGACATCACTCTTCTTAACCATGGTGTATGAAAATGGCAGTAGTAAGAACTTAGAGTACTGAATCAGACCAAAGCCAATCGGGGCGGTAACAACTAAGGCCACAAAGAGCAGGCCGATTAAGAAGGTAATCAGGGCACTGATAAAGCCAAAGAAAGGGAAATGCCAAATAATATTGGCAATAACGCGTAACATAAGAGATTCCTTAACTGCAGCAACTGCAGGATGCAAAACAAATAGTTGCCACAACACACGAAAGCAACTTGGCGCTGATTATACATATAAGTTCTATTCTTATATGCGTCTGCACCATAAATGATTACAAATGTGCCAACTTGATCAAACATATCATCAAAAACCCCTGTCTTTTTCGGCTATTGCACTGTTACAGGCAATGAACACGCAAAAAGCTAGGCACATAGCACTCAAAAGCTATCTACATGCTACAAAAAACAAGGGCAGATACTTGTAGGTACCTGCCCTTGTCTAGACAATAGAAAGTAATCTTGAGAGCTAGTCTTGCTTGCTCTTAATGTAATCCATTGCAGCATTGAATACTTCATCAATGCTCATATTGGTAGAGTCAAGGATCAGAGCATCCTCAGCAGCCTTTAATGGAGCTACAGGACGGTTGCGATCGCGCTCATCACGCTCGGTGATCTCTTGTAAGATTAAATCAAAGTCTGCTTCCTTACCGGCTGCCTCAAGCTGTAACTTACGTCTTTGAGCACGCACCTCAGGAGAGGCATCTAAGAAGATCTTAACCTGTGCATCAGGGAATACTACAGTACCCATATCACGGCCATCAGCAACTAAGCCTGGCTCACGACGGAAATCGCGCTGACGCTGCAGCAAAGCCTGACGAACTAATGGATGTGGAGCTACCTTGCTAGCATTTAAGCCGCACTCTTCAGTACGAATAGCCTTAGATACGTCCTCGCTACCTAAGAATACGTGGACGCCATCTTCCATCACCTCAAAGCTCAGATCCATTACCTGAGCCTCTTGTACTAAAGATTCCTCATCAAACATGGCTAAACCGGCTTTACGAGCTGCATAGGCTAATACGCGGTAAATAGCACCTGAGTCGAGTAAATCAAAATCCAATGCCTTTGCAAGACGCTTGGTCAGCTCACCCTTGCCAGCACCGCCTGGGCCATCAACAGCAACTACAAATGCCTTTGCCATGTTTAAAATCCTCTTTTTTCATCCTTACACAAGCTAGATTTCACTGCTTGCAAACTTAATTTGTTTGCACAGCAAAACTGCAGCTAAAGCCTATTTAGTCGGCTTTCACTAGCTTGCAAAACCCGCTCATTGTACGCGTCTTGAGAAGAAAACGCAAAAACACCCCTTCCTTGCACCTAGGATCTATCGTACAAATGTGAGATTGTCGGATTTTGTGATAAAAAACGTCTAGGGATGCCCCGTCTAATGAGCGCTTGTGTATAATGTGCATCTTATCGTTGTATACATTTTCCATGTGAGTTTTCACATGTGACGCTCTTAGGTAGCAACAGCTTAAGATCTCGCGTTTGACACAGATCTTCATTGCACAGCTACTCAGGGCATTAGTAACTTTAAAATTTTTAGGTAATCATCGTGTCATCTAGTGAGATTTTCGAGCAGGGCCCATCCGCTTTGCTTCCAAGCCGTTTCGGCATGTTCAGAATCAAGGTCTTTAAGGATCATCAAATGCGCGAGCACGCCATCATTTACAGTGGCGACTTAAGTGGTGACGAGCCTGTTCTGACTAGAATCCACTCTGAGTGCCTAACTGGTGATACCTTAGGCTCCTTACGTTGTGATTGTGGTTTCCAGCTTGAAGCTGCACTGCGCAAGATCTCTGAAAAGGGCCGTGGTGCATTACTGTACATGCGCCAAGAAGGTCGTGGCATTGGTCTTTTCAATAAGATCGCAGCCTACCGCCTGCAAGATAATGGTCGTGATACCGTTGAGGCTAACTTAGAGCTTGGCTTCCCTGCTGATGGTCGTACCTATGGTCTGTGCGCTGATATGATGCGTGCTATGGGCTTTGATAAGGTTATCTTAATGACCAACAACCCAGCTAAGATCGAAGATATCGCTCGTCACGGCATTACTGTGGTTGCTCGTGAGCCTCTTGAGTACGGTGAGAATAAGTTCAACACCGACTACTTAAAGACCAAAGAAGAGAAGATGGGCCACCTCCTGCACCATCAAGACTAAGGCTAAGGCTAAGGCTAACAATAAGCCTACCCCACTCTCTTCTACAAGCCCGTCTGCCTCGCAACGGGCTTTTGTTTTTCTCAAAAGCACCACAAAACACCCACGCTCAGCTGCAGCGCCTGCACAGCCAAGGCAGTTAGCAGTAATCTAGGCAAAGCGAGTGCAAATGCCCGTTACTCAGCATAGATACACCAAATGCACACAAGGCATATTGAGTCTGTTATGATGTGCACGTACTGTGATTTTTCATTTAGATAGTCTAAGGAGTGTGTATGGCCGTACTACTGTTTGATGGACGCGAAATCGAAACTGACGACGAAGGCTATCTTTTAAATCTTGATGACTACTCTGATGAGCTTAGAGACTTCATGGCAAGTGAAATGGAGCTTGAGCTTACCGACGAGCACATGGTAATTATCAATACCGTGCGAGAGTACTACAAAGAATACGACACAACCCCGCCTATCCGTGGATTAATCCAGCTCTTAAAGAAGCAAGGTCATACAGAGCTTGCAAGCTCAGTAAAGCTCGCTCGCCTCTTCCCTGATGGTGCTGCCAAGTGCGCTGCCAAGCTTGCAGGCCTGCCTAAGCCAGCCAAGTGCATTTAATTGCAGCTAATGGCATTTAACGGCCGATGCGCTTTAACGATTTATTGCTCTTACATCCTTCTTTTTGTTGGGCTTAGTGAATTGAGGCAGCTCCCTGATCTGCAGCTTCCTCATCACTTTTAGCTCATGCCTTTCACTACTAATCATCAAGCCCTAAGAACTGCTGCTGCGGCATTGGCGTTAACACCTCTACCTCGTCCTTTGCATCGCTCTTACGTGGTCTGCCTCTTTTAGGTTTAATCTGAGGCTCAGATGCTGCATTTGCCTCTTGTGCAGTGGCTGTCTTTCTTGGCCTTCCTCTTTTAGGCTTTTCACCCGCTTCTTTCGTACTAGCACTCTTGCTTGAACGAGTTTTACTAGTCTTACTTGCCTTAGTACCTGCCTTAGCTGCATCACTACCTTGAGGCTCTGATTGCGATGAGGCCTCATCTTGAGCTAATGACGCTATTTGAGTGTTAAGCGACATCGGAGTATATTCTTCAACCTTACGACGAATATGAATGAGCTTAGGACGCTTAGTATCAAGATAAGCTGCAAGATCAGACATCTCCTCGTATTCTAACCACTCTGAGAGCATTGCATGGTCGCTTACTGTGACTTGGTCTGTATGCCTTTCAGATTTAATCTTAAAGTATTGATTAAACATGTTAGACAAAGCTCTTGGATAGACATGAAGCTGAATGATACGAGCGTCATCGTTCTTATTTTCATCAAACTTATGATCTGCAACCGCCTCAATATAGCGGTTATCTGGCTTATCAGTGTCACTTGATAAAGCAAAGACCATAGAATATCCCATAAGCTGCAGATCGACCTGTTCTTCTCTAATCATCTTTTGAATTTCAGAGAAGACCTTATTGTTCTCAATAGATGAAGTATTGCAGTTATCAGCAATCATATCTGCAAACTTAGATAAGAACTGACTGCGATCAACCGCATCAACTTTAAGAGGTCTGAGCAAGTTCTCAAGCGATGCTCGGGTCTGCTTGCGTGATTTATTTGCTGAAGCCGGTAGATACTTATCTAAGAACTTTGATTCAATAACGCTTACGCACAACGTGTACTTGTTACTATCGCCATTCTCTTTATCATAGCTATTGTTAGATAGCACCTGAATACACATAACATCAGCATGCTCTGACTTTTTAGTAGATAGCACATACTGATAGTCATCTAAAGAGACAAAGATTGGCTCTGCGATTGCTTGCACTAGCGACACATTCATTTTCTCAATGAGATATGAGCTAATCTGCTCAGCAATGAACTTACACATCACATTGCCAACAAGTTCAAAAGTACTCTTTCTACCGTTCTCCGCTCTTGTGAGTAAACCTCCTGAAATAAAGGTCGCGTCGTTATGCACATATTTGCAAAACTCTTCAGCTGTGGCAGCTTTATCTGAGGATTTCTCATATACATAGCGCAAATACTTTTGAGCATTAGTGCTATGCGGAGAAGACGATACGAGCATGTTCAGAGCCTGATTTTTTAACTTACTGTAATAGACCAAGCGGTTTTCACTATTGGTAACTAAACGGCGGCATTGAATCTCATCTAAAAACAGTACCACTTCTGAGCGATCATGGATTGGGCCAATCAGCAGATCATCATAATTGCCGTTTATTGAGTCACTCTTGCTTACGACACGATAAGGCAAGTAAGTTGAAAAGTAATTAGTTGCCTCACCATTACCATCTAAATAATTACGTACAGACTCAAGAGACTGAGTGAAATTATTAGACTTGCTCTTATGCGTATCGCTTACAAACTCACTGAGCGAGTTGTAGTACTGAATGCGTCCAATAGTCTGAATCTGATTAACGAGGAACTTACCTACATTATCTGAGCTAATCAGCGCTGTATTATTGCGGTTGACAAGAGATGGCTGTGTATGAACCTCATCTTTGACTAACGATACATTGTGCTCATTGTACTTAAGAGTTGAGCGCATATCGAATGAGTGCATAAGCACGCTCACATCAAAAGTTCTCAGTGAGTTGCTTAAACTTGCCGTAATGCTACTCTTATTGATATAGCGTACATAAGTGCCAAATTTATTTGGATCTTCAGTAGCTGTGAGTATGCTTACCTGTACTCTTTTTAACTGCTCTGCACTGATAAGTCCATTACAACGCAAAATCTCAAAACGCTTATAGATTCTTTCACTATCTGCAGTATTGCTATTAACAATCACGAGATGGATCTTGGTAGAAGACAACTCTTTAACATCTGATAGATCTTTATAGAGAATCTCAGCTAGCTCAGCTGACAAACAGTCGCGCAGCATAATCGAGTACTGCTCTGGGATTAGAGGTCTAGTCTCGATATTGCGTTTGATAAAATCAACAACTGTTGTTGAGTACTCCTTGAGTGGCACATATGTAAAGCTTTGATAGCGATTAACTGCGACTTTTTTGTAGAAGGTATAGCCGCAATGATCCTCAAAGGCACACAGATATGACAAGTTAGCCTCATTTAACCTATCACTTACACACAGCTCTGGACCATCAAAGTAATCCATATCATTTTTCAATGAGGCATTAAACAGAGGACTATCGCCGATGTCCATGCCGCCTGACATGAGACTTTTGATAATGTCACACAGGCGCTCAAGCTTGGCCGTGTGAGAGCGCATATTCTCAACAGTAAATGGAGACGCGGCTGCACTATAGACTGCATCATCGTCTGTATATGCCATGCCTACTTTAAGTACCGAGGCTAATAATACTTTCAGATCATTATCATAGTTGCTATCAAACTGTTCATCATGCATCAGATCAATAATGGATAGCTGCAATTTAGTATGTAAATCACTTAAGTCTTTCGCACTCTTGTAGCAAAGCTTACATTCGTACAAAGAGTCTAATGCGTTTGCATAAGCACCTTTGAAGTCATTAAAGCACTCTTCAATCTTAAGTACTTTGTCATGCAAATGCTCATTAAACTTAGGAGCAACCTTGAGCTTGGCAATGATTTCTTTAATATTCTTGCCTATAGCAAAACGCGTGAGGTTAGCTTGCTTCTGAGCGTCTGCAGTATTGGTTTGACTTAAAGCATCTTCATTAGCATTAGCTTGATTAGAGTTGTTACGAATGCTCTTAAAAGAGATCGCCCTCTTGCTATTGTAGTGTCCAGTAAAGAGACTAAATTTGCCCTTAGCACAGGCTTTACGCAAGTCATCAAGGTTTTCAACATATGAAGTTAGTTGCTGATCACTTGAGTAAGTCCAGCTTAGCTCACGTACCGTGATATCGCTATTTGAGATGAAGTGCAGCTCGAACTTTAAGGTGCAGTTCTTCTTATTCTTCTTTTTCTCATCAGCAGTATCTTTAAGTGGTTTATTTATAGACTCAAGGAACTCTCTATAGTTAAAGATAGCCATGAGCGCTTGCTCGGCCTTAGCTTTTCTTTCAGCTAAGTTCTTAGATCCACTCTCTGGTCCCTTAATGACAAAACGATCACCGAGCTCCTGGCGCAGCAGACGCAGGTATGCACCAAAGCGGTGGCTAAAATAATAAGCTGCATCTTTGTTCAAACGACGTAAGGCAAGAGGCTTGGTAATTAAGCGCAACTCGACTCTTTGGCTATCTCCGCCCTCTTGTTGCTTTGAATGCGACTCAGCACTTTGGCAATCATCCCCAACTTGTAGGTTGTTGATCATGCATGTGGCCAGAGACAACATGAAGTTGCTATAGACGTATTTCTCGTTAGAGAAGATAAGCTTAGTCCACTGTTGCCTGAGATCTTTATCCTCTTCTAAGGTACTTCTGTGACTATTGAAGAAGCTATAAAGCTTTTCAATATCATCAGGGGATAAGTTCTTAGGATCCTTGTTGGCGATGTCCTTAACCTCAATGCGCTCTGCATTAGAGATCTCATCCTCGCCATGTGACTGATCTCGGTTAGCAAAGTGCTTCTCAGTCTTATCCCAAAGCTTTTCTTTATGGTTTTTAGGCTTACTTTTTAAGAACAAGAAATTGAGCTTGTCTTTCCAATCGATTGAGCACAGGTTAGCAAAGGCTGTGTTATATAGCTTATGACGCTCTTCATAGACAACAGATAAATAATGCTTAACTAAAACGCTTTCGGTTGGTGTTAGAGCTAAAGCAATACCATCATCGCTATGAGGCTGACCTTCTACATAAAAGTAGTTCTGGTAGTTAGCAAATATATCCTTAGACTCAATAATGCCATTCAAACCTGACAGGCCCGAACGAATGTCACCAATGCCTTTGATGTAAGACTCGATTTTTTGCGTGTATTGAGCATCGCTAGCGCTATTAAACTCAGCGTCGGTGTATAAACTATGACATACCGGTAAAGACACCGCATTAAGGGATGTGCCTAAGGCCTTACGCACTGCCTGATCTTTAGAAAGATCATCCATAGCACTATGTAACACGCTAGCAGCGTAAAGCGCTAACTCCTCTAGCTGAAGCTCTAACTGACCTTTCAGACCACGTAAGACACTTTGCAAATAATGGCTAGACTCTTTGGCTTTAGCACTGTACTTATCTACAATGAAGGTCTCAATGTAATCTACGATTGACTGTTTAAGATCTTCAATAGTAATGACATCACTAACTGACTTTAGAGTATCAGTGTTGTCTTTATCAGCTGCAGTCAAGGTACGTAATCCGGACTCTGAGTCATTACGACATGAGGCTGAATTTACATCGTCTAGATACGGAAGATCATACAAATTTGCTTTAGCCATCATCTGTCTTTCAATACGAATTTTAAGACGGCCTACGCGTGAGTCTGTATCCTTTCCTTCAGAGGCATCAACTATACGGCTATACAAGTGATCACAGATGATTTGAATAAGCTTTGGCTCTACATCCTTAAGAAGAATAATGCCAAGCAAATTGCTTGATTTATTATCTTCAGGAATGAATGAGAGAACCTGTTCAGCACCACAAAAGGCGATGATCTCTTGCGCTAACTTATCAATAATGGGCTTATTTTTATTCTTCTGCTCTGTGAACGAAGCAAATTGCTCATTTTCTGCTGCAGTCAGCATCAACGCATCACTCTCTGATGCAAGCACGACCTCATCTTCAAGCTCATTCATGCCATTCATTTCAACAGCAGGTACAACATCCTCTACCTGATTAAAGAGGCCTTTAAAGAGCCATGATGTTGAGTTGCATTTCATAAAAATCATCCTACAGACAAGGCTAAAAAAGCTTGATAATAAGCATTATGGGCTAAGTTAAACGTCTAAACTTTTCTCTACGGCTTCTTAACGTATTCACAGCTATCACTCAGGGTGATTAGCATGTTAAGACCTTGTAGTCTTTGCTTGAGCAAATCAACATTGCCCTCAAGTTTATCTTTATCAATGCGCTCATCATCAAGATGATCCTTAGAGATCACAATGTTGTACTTCTCTTTGAGTCTTTCTAAAAAGCTCTTAAGCATCATGTATGGCTCTTTGCCCAATGTTGCTCTAACTAAGGTTTTTAATAAATTATCCGACAAGTCATAGTAGGCATATCGAGCCTGAGATCCTGAGACTAAGCCGATGCGTTTAGAGTATTTATAGTGCAAGCTATTCATATGCTTGTCACGTAAGTTTGCAGCAAACTTTACTACATCACGCACATTCTTATATTTTTTGGCGCGTTCAAGGTTATCCATAACCTGCTCTAAGAACTCCTTATTGTTAGAGTCCACGTCATCATCTGGACTAATGCCAATACAACAACAGATAATTTTCTTTAACAATTCGATATCTTCAGAGTCAAGTTCATCTTTATCGCGTAAGAATGGTGCTGTAAAGTCAACAAAACGCTCAAGACGGTGAAGCAAATATGCCTCTGAGCTCTTGCTATACAGTAAAGCATTTTCACCCAAACGTTCCTTAACCTGCTTTTTAAGCTTTTGATCCTTGCCATCAAGACACATCATCATAGAAGAATTAAATTGTTCCTCTATATAGGCTTCAATCTTCTCCGGTGTATCAAGCTGCTCGTATTCTAAATAGCGTGGATCATCCTTATTAATTGCACTCCTTTTAGACTGCACTGATTCAATGAGGTATCTTTCATATCCTTGACACATCTTGCACTCTTGCTCAAGCACATAGACATTAAGGTTGAGCAGACAAATCGTGCCTAATGCTATGAAAAGATCTTGCTTACTCAATGAACACTGCATGAGATTAGACATATCTTCATAGAAGCTCTCAAAGATCTTTAAATGCTTGTAAGGCATGAACTCAGTTTTAGTAAAAGAACCACTTGAGCTCTCTTCTGTAGCCTGTAGATTCTCGGCAAACTGATCAATAGCATCAGCTTGCTCAAAGAACTTGGAGTAAAGCTCTTCTCCTAAATCGAAATCGCTTGTTTCATCCTTTGAGGAAGCCCTTTTGTTAAAGCCCCTTTGTAAGATGCTATAAAGAATTTCTCCTTGACCGGCAAAGAAGTTTGACTTTGCATTATTGGATTTGTTGACCTCGGTAAACACACAATGCTTGCCGCTAGGAAAGAGGAATTTAGTGCCCATCTCACGGCTAGAGTTCAGATCAATTGACCACGAACGCAGCAACTTTACAGCGTCAGCAAATGCATAGAATGATGGAAATACTTTCTCATAGTGAGTCGCAAGCATTTCGCCATTAATGACCGCATCTTCATTGTCTTTTTTAGCTGACATGGTCTTGTTGACGTGATCATTGTATTTTTTAACCCATTTGTCCCATAGTTCTCTAGGAGTACTATTGGCATAACTCATCTGATCTAATGATGGGTTGTTGTACAAAATATTTCTCAGCCTAAACATATGAGGCTTGCTAAAGCTCACACGGCCGTGCTCGTCAACCTCTGATTTAAATGGGCCTGCAGCGTTTTGCGACTTCAGAACCTGTAAAAACTCCAAAAAAGTATGATCTTCTCGCTCGTCAACATGCAAACCAGCACTAATAAACCACTCTTGAATCTTCACTTGATTAGAGTCATCTGGGTATGACTCATAACGCTCGCCTAAAAAACTGTCCTCGAGCAGATGGATATAACTTGCGGCCTTTGCTAGATGGTTAGTGTAATTAATCAGCTCTTGCGCCTGATTGATGTTTGCAGGTACCTGAATGACATTAGAGCCCGTATTCTTAAGAACAGCATCATGCTCATCAAGATACTTCACTGAGTACTCATCTATGCGTTGTTGTATTGCACTATTAGTATCTTTGCCCATTATCGTAGTCACATCCTGTTAGCAATGATTTAAGTCTTGTGTCTCTTTATTACTATTAGTAAGTAATCTCACCATCTGCATTGAGGCGACAGAACTTCAATGAGGATATTGATCTATTGCCACTTACTTGCATGCTGCGATACTGAAACTCTTCAATTTTTGCCTTAAAGCTAAGGATGGTTTCACTAAACTCATTGCTAAAAGACACCGAGCTAACTCCATCGCCTAATGACATCAAGAACTCAAAAAGACTTGGAGTTAGTACCATGTTTGAAACAATATATGGCTCTACTCCTTCGCTTGATAATGGCGATGAGGATGGCTTTTGCTGACTAAATATCTTGCTGAGCAATTTATAAAATCTCTCTTCATCGCCCTCTAATAGTCCATACTCATTCTTACCTTCTAAAAACTCATAAAACTTTTCAAAGAGCGACCCAACTCGATCCTCAGATAACAATGCCTCGTAATTCTGCTGGCCTAGCTTATCTTGGAACTTAGTATGCTTATATATGAGATCTTTAAAGTCACTATATTCACGTACTCCTAAGTATTTCTTTAACGACTCAGAAGATACTTGAGGTGCTAGCTCTTTCTCATGGCAAGCTTTAGCGTCATCTTTGCTAGCAAAATACGCAATAGTAGGCAAATTCTTGGTGTTATTGACCATTGAGGAGCTAACCACCTTAATCACATTGAAGTAGTTAGAACTATCTAGATTAATGTGAAGTCTAAAGTGCTCCTCGTCTGGAATAATGCACAGCTCTACTGGATTGATACGGTTATTAGAGGCAATAAACACCTTATCCATAGATTTAATGGCTGGCAGTGATGTGCAGGCGCGATTTAGGCCAATAAAGAGCTGTTCTAGAATGCTAGTTAGATGAGTATTGCGACTCAGGCTTGAGCCCTCGTTTAAACCACGCTTCAAAGATAGATAACTATCGGCATATTTAAAAGCTGTCAAATAGTAGTTAGAGAAGGACTCTTCAGCTTTGTTATGAGAGCTCTTATCTAAATCTAAGGTGAAGAATAAAGTACGACGTAAAGATGCATACAAGGCCGGCAGATGGGCGTTTTTCTTAGCTCTATTCTTGGCATAATCATCATCAGCTGCATCAAAAAGATATTGCAACTCCTTTCGTAAAGAGTCATAGACATGGGCCACATCATTTTGATTGAGGCACTCAAGGCATGTACTGGCAAAGTCTGACTTAGAGCCATAGCCTGAGGCTGCAGTAATGCTATCGCCATAAGTAATTAAATTGTCTATAGCTTTGTTGCTGCTATTGCCCACACCAAAGGTAGCCATATGCATGAAGATCGGGATCTTAGAGTTTTGAGAGCTACGGCGGTTGATGTTGCTATCGTATGAACTCTTAAGATTATCGCCAGAAAGTAGGTTGAGTCCAAAGAGATTATCAAATGGAGACATAGCACTATCTGACCTGTCTTTTAAGGCTAGGACAGCTCTGCAGTCATAGCATGGATTCTTGCCTTTAGTCTTTCTGCCTAAGATGGCGTTAGATATCAACAAAAGCAGATTACGTAAGGTAATATGAGCCCCTTCATCATTAGAGATCTCAAACAGATCTGCAAAACGACGCATCACATGCTCGTTGTTTAGCACGCGACGATTGTTATAAATTGGGCAAGACTCTACTGCGCTACATTCCTTGCAAAAATCCCATAAGTCATGGTTAAGAATCTCGCTAAAGATGCTCTCAACAGTATCTCTATCCAGACATTCTGCAAGTGAAAAGAAGTCACAAAACTCATTGTGCAGCTTAGTATGCAAGATCATATGAGATTCTAAAGAGCGTGATAGATTCTTAATACTCTCAATCACCTCAGTTGTGTGATTACTAAACTCATCATGCATGGTATTAACAAAGCTTTCATACTCATTGAGCCTATCTAAAAGCTTGCCATTGTTACATGCAATGATTAAGTAGAGTGCCTCAATATTCTGCTCAGAATCTACATTGCCTTTTGCTTTGGTAGCTCGTGCATTAGCGCCTAGCTTGTTACTTGCACCACTGCTGCAGGCGTTATCTTCGCTATTATTCTTTGAATACAACACCCGCTCAACAATCTGACTGAGAGTCTTGTACATAAGCAGCTTATCTTGCACGCTGCTAATCTCTGAGAGATCGCGGATCACGCAGATCTTGATACCTTCATGAGCTAGATAAATCTCATGGGCAATATACTTACGAGCATCTTCCTTATCATCACTATGATCTAGAGCTTGGTAAGAGGCAGGATCTTCGATGGTAATACACTGTTGAGCATGTCTAGTGGTAGCATCGTCCCAGGCAGCCTCGTTAATACCAAAGATGTCTTTATCTACGCAAATATCATGTAAAAAGCTGGTTTTACCATCGCCGGCACTACCAGTTAAGAGCAGGACACGAGACTCACGCTTAGATACAAGCTCTTTAATCGTCTCTTTGTATTCTAACTGACGCTTAAGCTTGAACTTAAAAGGCTTAATATCATTAGCTCGGATATTCTTACGCATGTCCTCAAAGTGCTGTGAGGTACCATCGCTTACTGGAGAAAACGATCTCAAGAAGTTGATGAAATTACTGCCTGGAGCAGCATTAGATACTTTTTTGGACACAGTAATTACCTTGTAACAAGAGGCTGACAGAGCTAATGCTAAGAGGATTTCATAGCTGATGCTAAGACCTAGACCTTCACGCCAAAATACGGCGTAATATTCAGTCTAGCAAACAACCTTCACAAAGACTCTTACATGATCCTTCACGCATTAATGATCTAAAGAAAATGCAGCTGCACATGCCTTCATCCATGACAAAAACTACGATTTTTTATTGAAGGTTTTACATATTAAATTTTACATAGATGCAACAAGTACGATCCCCATTAAAAAGATCAAAATGCGCTCAACATTTTTCTTCCCTCCCTTCATAGAAGGGATCCTAGAAGGTGAAGTATCAAATGACAAATCGCAATTTCAGCCAAACGCTTACGTTTTCCTAAAAATAAGCCATTGCTTTTGTACCTTCAGACTTTCAGGACAGCTCCTGTGTAATAAGAGACTGTGATCTAGTAAACAAATTCAACACGTTTGCTTTTATACCTTCTTAATTCTGAAACGTTACTCACTATCAGCAACATCAAAAACTATAACTAACAAGACTCATCATGAGCCTCTATCAGGCAAGCCCAATAGCTAAAAGATCACAGCGACCTGGCTTAATCAGCCACCACATAATGAAGGCAAAGTAAACACCGATCATGAGCTCAGCACTTCTGCTTAGCAGCAGCAAAATAAAGGCTATAGCCTAATCATCAAGGTAATTTTGCAGACTCAAATAACCGTACCCTCAGCCCAAAAACATAGTTTCTAATGATAAATAAGCCCTTTTCTAACAACTCACGAATGACTGTAGAACTAACTAACGGAAGGAAGGAAGGAAGGAAGGAATTACTGCTCAATAAATTAATCAGCCACAGATAGCAAGATCTCGAAAACATAATGGAAGGAATGAGAGGAAGGCAAGATCAGAAGGTTTACTTTGCTGCCATTAAAAAAGGAGACCTAAGGTCTCCTCTTTGTTGCACGATATTGTGCGGCTAAATACTAATTAGCTTGCTTAGCTTTTATCAGAGCCCTGAGCCTCAACATTAGTGTTGGTCTCAGCATTGGCATTAGTTTCTGCCTTAGCACTATCATCTTGGCTCTTAGCAGCCTCATCGCTTACTACTGCAGTTACAGATGCGGCATCTTCCTTAGTGGCAGGAGCTGAGGTTGCAACCTGAACAGCATCTTCAGTCATGTGTGCCAGACCAGCCTTTAAGTACACGATCATGGACCATAAAGTTAAGATCGTAGCAACTTGTAACAGACCTAAAGCAGCATAGATGAGAGGATCGTTATAGCGCCATACTAACAGGGCAATCGCGGTCATCTGAATTGCAGTCTTCCACTTACCCACCCAGTTAACAGCAACCTGGGCTCTCTGACCGATCTCAGCCATCCACTCACGCAGAGCAGATACCACGATCTCACGAGCGATGATTACCATAGCAGGGATGGATACTAAGAGGTTAACGTGTGGGAAGAAGTCAGATACGTGCACACTGTAGTACTCAACGATAAGAACTAGTGCAGTACAGACGATAATCTTGTCAGCTACTGGATCTAAGAATGCACCAAACTTTGTGGTTTGCTTAAGTTTTCTGGCTAAATAACCATCTAACAGATCGGTTAAAGCGGCAATCACAAACACTAAGGCAGCCATCATATTAGTCTTAGTGGTTGGATAGTAAAAGAGGCCCACAAATACAGGAATCAGTAAAACTCTAAGTAGAGTGAGCAAGTTTGGCAGGTTAAACATTTTTCAGATCAGTCCATAGCTACAGTTAAGCCTGAGTACAGGCAGATAAAGCGCACCATAATTATAGGACATCTAGCTAAGATTCTTTGCGATAGACGGCTCAAATTTACATACTGCTTACGTAAGCACTGACAAAAACCCGCGA
>NZ_CABTML010000016.1:0-4606 GCF_902485895.1 uncultured Anaerobiospirillum sp.
AAATACTCTGTGGGGGAATAGCTCAGTTGGGAGAGCATCTGCTTTGCAAGCAGAGGGTCTACGGTTCGATCCCGTATACCTCCACCACGATTTTTTGAACCCTTGCGGTCTTTTTAAACCCGATTATGTGGGGGTATAGCTCAGTTGGGAGAGCATCTGCTTTGCAAGCAGAGGGTCTACGGTTCGATCCCGTATACCTCCACCATACTTCAAGACCTTAACTGGTCTTTTTTTATATCTTTATGTTGTATCTAGTCAATAGCAACAAATCCCTATCCTATCTACATTCCACCAATTCTCCCGTCCTCTATCTTCAATCCTAGGCAACATATTCGTTACAAGCAGCTGCAGCTACATGTAAACATTCGCAATTACAAAATTTTTGTCTCAAGATACATACATCAATGTCAGTAAAAATGATAGAATAGACCACGCTCATATAGCAGTTAATACCTTTATATAGGGCGTTTTCATATTGTTTTGGCAAAAGTTGACTTAACATGCCACTCATTAAATCGGACAATTTTATCTAACAAGTTGTACTATATTATCATTCAACTCTTTAGAGCGTCTTAGCTACATTGATGTGTAGCCTCTTTTATGTGTTTCGATTTAAGGTTTAGCATGCCCAATAGTTAGCCAACCTCATCTAGAAAACACCATTTGGTGCAAAATTACATAGATTGAGTGGGTTTTATCGGTTAACCTGCAAGTTGTGTTAAATTGCCAATGTTATCCGAGCTGCTAGATTTATGATAGGCTCTTAGTATATTGGCCACTTGCCTTATTACTTAAAGGACTAGCAAGATTTAGCTGCTAAAACCATCTATATGTGGCATGCATATGCCAAGCTAATTCATAGCAAAGGGACATGTACTATTATTAATATAGGCTAGTCTTAGACTCATGTAGTGCAAACAAGTGTAACAATGCACGTCACTTATCAAGTCAGGTGCACTAAGCTGTGACTTGATGGTATTGAAGATCAGGGTTTATTAAATGCGATTCAAAGTCGGAATGTTAGCAATGGCACTAGCAGGTGTTTTATCTACCTCAGGTGCTCAAGCAGAAGATCTCTTAGATATCTACAACGAGGCTTATCAAAAAGATCCTGTTGTTCTTCAAGCTAAGGCTGAAAGAGACCGTGCCGTAGCGGCTATTGATGAAGCTACAGCAGCGCTACTGCCACAACTGTCAGCTACTGGAAGCTATACTTACAAGCGTACCGATCCTGCTGGTAACAATAGCCAGTCATATAACACTAGCACTACTTCAGGTTCTATCGATTTATCTCAGGCTATCTGGCGTCACAGCTCATGGGTAAACCGTGATATCTCCACTAAGAATGCTGCTCGTCAGGAGCTTATTTACGCCAATGCCCAGCAGCAATTAATCTTACGTGTCTCCACTGCTTACTTCTCAGTATTAAACGCTGTGGATACAGTTAAGTTTGCTAAGGCCAATCAGGCTGCTTTAAAGCGTCAGCTTGATGAGGCTACCCGTCGTTTCCATGTAGGTTTGATTGCAGAGACCGACCAGCTTGAAGCACAGGCTGCTTATGATCAGGCTACTGCAGAAGTTATTTCTGCTGAGAACGTACTCATTAACTCCTACGAAGAGATTCGTAAGTTAATTGGTCGCCAGGTAACTAACTTAAATGAGCTCGACGCAACTCGCTTTAGCCCAATGCCAGTTACCAAGACTATTAATCAAATCATCGCAGAGGCTGAGAAGAACAACCTAGGTCTCCAAGCTAGCATCGTAAGCCGTGATATTGCCAAGGATACCGTTAAGCTTGCTATGACCGGTCACGAGCCTACTTTAGATCTCAAGGGCTCTGTTGGCATTGTAGACAATGACTACTCAATTGAAGGCGCTGGCTTTACCGAGGGTAAGACCAATAACGCTCAGGTAGGTGTTGCTCTTAATATCCCTATCTTCTCTGGTGGCGCAGTTTCCTCACAGGTTTCACAAGCTGAGCACAGCTATGTTGCAGCATCTGAGGCATTAGAACTAGCTCACCGTACTATGATTTCTGATGCTAACAATAACTACAACAACGTACAGGCTGCTATTTCTTCTGTACGTGCCTACATGCAGACTGAAAAGTCAGCTCAGAGTGCTTTAGATGCAACTCAGGCAGGTTATGATGTTGGTACCCGTACTATTTCTGACGTGCTAACCGCTACTCAGAAGCTCTACTCTGCAAAGAAGAGCTTATCTGCTGCTCGTTTTAACTTCATCATGTCACGTTTACAGCTCTTATATACTCAGGGCGATCTGACCATGAGCGACCTGCAGCAGGTTAACACTGGCCTTAAGAGAGCCAAGTAATTTCATACAAAGATCAGCACGATCTTGTTTATCTGTGAGGCAATTGCATGAGCCAAGCTTGCTCATGCATCTTTGAATCAAAGATCTTAGCCTCAAAAAAAGGGGAGTCCCTGTTTTTCAGGAGCTCCCTTTTTTTTATCGCCAGCATCTAACAGCGCCCGCACAGCCGGCGCATTTTAATACTGCGCCTCCATAGCCAAGCTAGCGCTCGCCCTCTTAGTTTAGGTTGGCAAGCCTACTTTGCTAAAGTTTAGGCCTGGCTTTGAATCTTCTTAACGATATTGCTTGTTGAGCAATTGTCGACGAAGTTTAACACCTTAACCTTGCCGCCATTTTCAAGCACTTCTTTGTGGCCTGCAATCTGCTCAACCTTGTAATCACCACCCTTTACTAAGATATCAGGCAGAACACGAGCAATCAGACGTTGTGGAGTGTCCTCGGTAAATGGAACTACAAAGTCGACACAGCCTAAGGCTGCAAGCACGTCCATACGATTCTCTAAAGGCACGATCGGACGGGTTGGGCCCTTAAGACGCTGTACAGACTCATCAGAGTTAACTGCCACAATGAGAGCATCACCAAGAGCGCGAGCCTTTTGCAGATAATCTACATGACCACGGTGCAGAATATCAAAGCAGCCATTAGTCATAACTACACGCTTACCTTTCTGCTTTAAGTGGGCAACTTGCTCAACTAACTCATCTTCAGTAACTACACCTGAATGCATGCAGCTACCGTAACGAGATACGACTTCATCTTGCAGCTCAGATGGGGTAACAGTTGAGGTACCTAACTTACCAACCACAATACCACCAGCGTAGTTAGCAACAGCACAAGCAGTTGGCAAATCACAACCACTAGCAAGGCAGGCTGCTAAAGTAGCAATTACAGTATCGCCCGCACCAGTTACGTCGAACACTTCTCGAGCATATGTTGGAATGTGCAGCGCACTCTTGCCTGGCACAATTAAAGACATGCCATCTTCACTACGGGTAACTAAGAGTGCGTCTAAACCTACATCCTTGATGAGCTTTAATGCCTTACGCTCTAAATCCTCATCATCCTTAACCTTACCCACTACTGCCTCAAATTCAGACATGTTCGGGGTTAACAGATGAGCACCTGAATAGCGGCTAAAGTCAGTACCCTTAGGATCAACGAGTACGCGAATGTTACGAGAGCGGCACTCCTTAATCATGGACTGAACAGAGCTTAATGCGCCCTTACCGTAATCAGAGCAAATAACGACATCGGTGTCACGTAAAGACTGACGCAGAGTTTGCATCAAGTGGCCCTGGTCTACACTTTCGTAGCCCTTTTCAAAGTCAACGCGTAAGAGCTGCTGATGACGGCTTAAAATACGCAGCTTGGTGATAGTAGGAAGATTTTCTTCTTCTAAAAAGCGTGGCTCAATATTCTTTTGCTTGAGCAGATCCTTTAAGACTCCGCCCTGCTCATCTTTGCCTACGATACCGATAATGTCACAGTTGATACCTAACGCTGCTAAGTTTAAAGCTACGTTGGCAGCACCACCGGCACGATTCTCATAACGTTCTACATTGACTACTGGCACTGGAGCCTCAGGAGATATACGGCTAGATGAGCCATACCAATAGCGATCGAGCATTACATCGCCAATAACGGTAACTCTTCCACCAAAGTCAGGTACCTTGTTAATCTCCATGGATCCCCCTGTTAAGAGTAGTCAAAATATCTTTTGCTGAGTGATTGAGCACATCTATAGTCACTACAAGCACTGCTTGCGATTAACTATAACAGCGCAATGATATCAGAATTTGCCAATTATCCTGTATAGCTTTGTGTTTTTAACAAATAGGCGTAATTCTCCACCTATAAAACTAGAAGAGTTTAGGTGGAGATGTAAGCCTACATCTTACTAACATTACAGCCGTCGATCTTGATTTTCTATATATTCTCTCAAAACAGATAGAGGATCATCTCCAATTGAAATTAGGCAGTAAGCTCTTGACTACATAGCGTTTGTTCCACAGTAAATTGCCTTAGGTATTCTCCATAAACCTTGCGCATATGTCTCGAAGTAACAGTTTACAGGTTGTTAATAAGTTTACTTGGCTGTACTGATGGATTTATATCTATAAATAGGGCATATGGTCTTTTTCGCCATCAATTTCTATTAGCGATACTCCCAATTATAAGATGGCTCTTGGATCATTACTTAAAGATAAGAAAGTATTTTGTCCGTAAATACCTTATTAAAAGTTTAGCAAATCTTGGAACTAAATCAATTTAG
>NZ_CABTML010000017.1:0-5615 GCF_902485895.1 uncultured Anaerobiospirillum sp.
CCTGTCCCCATTCCGAACACAGAAGTGAAATGCAGTGACGCCGATGGTAGTGCAACGTACGATTGTGCGAGAGTAGGTCATCGCCAGGCTTAATTTTCTAATGCAAAAGCCCCTGAGCCCAAAAGCTCAGGGGCTTTTGCGCTTTTAGGCCATACCAAAATCTTCATTTCACATAACAACCATCCTATCTCACCTAGAACTATTACCTAACTCGCCAAGAACTCTTACCTAACTGTCGCTTTCGCCTTAAGAAAACTCCATCACTTCACCTAATATTTGATTGTTTAAGCCTTCAACCTATCTTAGATAGTGCTCAGATCACGCGTGATCACATTCTTAAGTGCTTCAAAATATGCCTTGTTGCGATATAAAGAATGGTCTGTCACATAATAAGCATAAATTTGTGACATATTGTTTTTAGATACACTAAGCTTACTAAGGTAGGAATGTGCTGCGAATGCAGGGGTTCCATATTTTTGGCACAAGTTTACTGATCTTGTTAAGGTGATATATGGCTGATCACAACTCAAATCTTATTGATCGTCCAAAAGCAGGCGAAGAAGCAGACCTTTTAGGCGTGAATCGCTATATTAAAGCGCTCTCTAATTTCTTACAGCATGCAAGTATGCCTACAACTATCGCCATCCAAGGTGAGTGGGGTAGTGGTAAGACTTCCGTAATTAACTCTCTTCTTTACGATCTTTGTGATACGGCAAAAGTGCCAGACAAAAATAAGCCATTTCACGGCATTTTCCTCAACATGTGGGAGTATTCGCTCTTGCGTACTCCAGAGGAATCAATTGAGTCAATTATTCGTGGTCTGCTCAAGCAGGTATCACTATTTATTGAGTTACACGATCACACTAATCCTGCAGTTGATGTCCTCAAGAAAATTTCCAAGTCACGTCTGTTTAAGGCTGCGCTGACTAGTGGAAAGGTTGCCACCACACTAGCCGGTGCTACTGCGGTAAATGATGCCATCGATAAGATCGGTGAAATGTTTAATGGTGAAAATGCCGAAGAGGAATTCAATCCAGCTGAGTTTCGTGAGGCAGTTGCCAATTCTATTGATGAGTGTCTGCGTTTAGATCGTGAGGATGGTGATCAGAACAAACGCGGCTTTATGATCTTTGTAGACGACTTGGATCGTATTAATCCTGAGTCTGCAGTTCAGATCCTTGAGATGCTGAAGAACTTCTTTGAGGTTAACTGCTGTATCTTTGTCCTTGCCATTGACTACAATGTCGTGGTTAAAGGTCTTAAGGCAAAGTTAGGGAGCAAAGATGAGAACGACGAGCGTGCCTATCGCTCTTTCTTCGACAAGATCATTCAGATGCCTTTCACCATGCCTACAGAGCGCTATAAAGTTAGCGACTACATTGGTGAATCATTAAAGAAGATTGGCTACTGCACCGATGAAGATCTTCTCGTTAAGGTAATCGACAAAGAAGGTGAAGAAAATGATCGCACCTTTATTCAAGCAGTAGCTGAGATTACCGCTAACAGTACTGGAAGCAACCCTCGCTCAATTAAGCGTCTCCTCAATACGCTATCTTTGCTGCAATACATGTATGAACAGGATAGTGCAGATAAGAAAGATTTAGCTACCTCACAAAAGACTTATGTAGAACGCGTTATCAATTATGCTTTTGTCTGCATACAGATCGCCTATCCTGAGGTATATAGGCTGCTCGCTAAGGAGTCTGTATACACCAGATGGGATCGTGATACTGCAGATGATTTTAAGATCAATGGCTTCGATACTTTTTACAAGTCTTGGTGTAAGAGTTATGACCTTGATGAGGATGCTACAAATCCAAAGCTCTACCAGGCTATTATCACTGCTTACTGTAAGCAAGGATCTGCATGGCTGCAAAACAGAGCTAGCTCCATCATTGCTATTCTCGTCATGATCGAGGAACTATGCTCTCTTAATAAGAAAGACTTCGACTTAATCATTCCTGCAATCATAGACATGTCTGCAGTAACTGCCGTAACTACAGAAGAAGATAAGAAAGTTAAAGTCGCCCTCACTAAGGGTGGTCAAACCTTGCTCGACTTCTGGACTAAGTTCCAAGACATTGCCTTTGAAAGCGAGGAATTTGCCAAACTGTTTAGAAGACTTAAGCCATCTCACAACTACTGGATGGATTTCTCTACTGGTAATGGCAGCTGTAAAATCGGCGTATCTAATTCCCTATCTAAAGGAGAGCTCACTTTATATGCTGGCATTTCTAACCGTGAGCTGTTCGAGCTTACTTCAGCACATAAAGATGAGATTCTTGCGGCAGTTGGTGAACCATTTGAGTGGATTTCCTTTGATGAAGTATCAGCCTCTGGCGGTAAGGGTAAGACAGCTTTTATCCGCATTCGACTAAAGAAAGATCTTAATGATCGCGATGCTTGGTACGAGGCTTCACAATGGATTTCGAGAACCATGGTGGCCCTTCGTAAGGCTCTTGCTCCATACATCGACAAGAAGTAGTAGCTAAAGAACACCAAGTATCTGCAATGCTACAGTCAATTAGCTGCAGAGCACAAATGCAGGGTCTAGCCCTGCATTTTTCATATATTTTCTGCGCATTTCAAAATACCAACCGCAAAGATCGCCATCTCGGCACCATCCCCCATCTCGGCACCATAACCCTTAAGCGCATCAAATAAACCGTAGTATCCTCTGTAGCACGTTCCAGGTATTTTCAAATATAGCTAGCTCTTTACTGAGCTACGTATGGCGCTCTTCTATAAAGCTATGCCAAAGATCTTGGTACTTCAGATTCATTTATCCAACAGAATTGCTAGCCTCGTAGAAATTTTGCAGTTGCTTGATAAGGTGAAATTCGTTCACTTGAAATAGTTTTAAATGCAATTCGCTCAACTTTCGTTATATGGATGCAAGATTTTTTATTAGTTCAAATATCGGCGTGAGCTTTTCAAACAAGTCTCTTAAGCGGATAAATAAAGCACAAGATGCTATGCCATGACATGTTTAAGTGTCATGTGACCGAGGCTAAGATAGTGGCGCGTTGGCTGATCGTTAAATCAAATATGCGTATAATGCGGCCGTTTTTATTTACTTAGGAGATCTGGTTTGATGTTTGACGAGCTGCATGGCTTCACGTGGATCGATATTAGCGTACTGACTATCTATATGCTGATAGTCCTAGTCACTGGTATCTACTTCTCTAAAAGTAAGATGCAGGGAAAGGAATTCTTTAAGGGGGATGGCTCGGTACCTTGGTTTGTAACTGCGGTATCCATGTTCGCGACGATTATCTCGCCTTTATCTTTTCTCTCATTAGCAGGTAAGTCATATGAGGGAACATGGCTCTTGTGGTTTGCTCAAATGGGTACACTGATCGCCATTCCTCTGACCATCAAATTCTTGCTACCCGTCTATGCAAAGTTAGAGATCGACACAGCCTATCACTATCTTGAGATCCGCTTTAAATCACCTGCTCTTAGAGTTCTTGGAGCGCTCATGTTTGTCATCTTCCAGTTAGGACGAATGGCGATCGTGATGTATTTACCTTGTGTCGCTATAGGAAGTCTCTCTGGTATCAATGTAGATGTACTGATCATCGCAATGGGTGCAGTCTCTATCATCTACTCATATACTGGCGGTCTAAAAGCCGTATTATGGACTGACTTTATCCAGGGAATTATTTTACTTGGTGGTATCGCTCTAACATTAGTTTGGATTGTCTATAAGCTCGATGGCGGTGTAGCAGACATGAGTCATGCATTGGTATCGGAGGGCAGGTTCTTATCCGATAAAGACAAACTTATCGATTGGTCTAATCTTTTAGGTACTTCAATCTTGGTTACCTTCATTGGTGCTGGCTTAACCACATTCTGTACATATATTTCATCACAGGACATTGTGCAGCGCTTTACGACCACTAATAGCGTAAATAAGCTGACCAAGATGACTATTACCAACGGATTATTATCAATCCTCTGCGCATCTTTGTTCTATATGATTGGTACCGCGCTATATTTGTACTATCAGCAGAATCCAGAGGCAATTACTGATGTTTTCCGTAGTTCTCAAGATAAGGTAGTAATTTACTTTATTACCTATGAACTTCCAGTGGGCATCACAGGCATTATCTTAGCCGCTCTTTATGCTGCATCACAGTCAACCATATCTACAGGTATTAACTCAATTGCTACCTCATGGGTGATGGATGTTCAGACTAAGATCACGCCTAATATGAGTTACGAACGTCAAACTAAGATCGCCAAATACATTTCGCTGGCTATTGGTGTTTTCGCGGTAGTAGTAGCTATGTACTTAGCTAGAATTGATATTAAGTCTGCCTATGAGCTCTTCAAGGCTTTCTTAGGTCAGGCTTTGGGCGCTTTAGCAGGTGTCTTTATTCTTGGTGCCATAACTCGTAAGACCACAGCATTAGGAGCCTTTAGTGCTTTCTTTGTGGCTACTGCAGTGATTTTGTATCTCAACTTTAATGTCCGTTCTATTTCATTCTGGACTTACTCACTTATTGCTATTGTCTTAACTATTACAGTTGGTGTTCTAGTATCTAAGGTTCAATCTATGGTTAGCGGCAAGATCTTCACCGCTCCACAAGGATCAACCATCTACACTGCACGTAAGATCCAGGCAAATAGCTAAGGCTTTAACCTACATTCTGACTACGATGTTTCAATTGGGTAGGGCATAATTTGCTCCTAGGATCAGTCTTTGAATCCTAGGAGCGGCATAGCATATATTCTTCTAGCACATCACTAATCCTGCCTCACAGCCACTATTAATCCCGCGTCCTTGCCTAATTCTTCTATTCTGCACCTAACTATCTTTCTGCATTTGTGCAGCAGCGTTCTATCTTCTTTAGTTAACTTTACTGTTGATTGCTCTTGTCCAAAGCCTAGTCATAGACAATATAAGATATCAAGACTCTCTGACGAGCCTCTTCATATCTGTCATTAGAAAGATCACGCTTAATCCTAGTACTCAGTAAAACAGACTAAGCGTGCAAACCCACAGACCATGTGTATAGATGCGTAAAGAAGATTCAATGTTCCAGCGTAGAAGTAGACTAGATAGATGGCTCTCCCTAAAGTGCAGATATGGGATCGTAAGCTTAGGGCTAATGCTGCTGCAGTTGTGGCTTTGAGTTAGATGGATTTATCAGGATCATGATGGTACTAATAGCATTCTTTATGGGGCGCAGTAAGACTATTTAACGCTAGGTTGATGCAAGATCAGCTGTCTAAATGGTTTTATGAATATTAAGATCAGGGGAATGCAAAGTTTTTTTGAGTGATTTTCAAGCTAGTGATGGTTCCAAAATCCGAAAAAGTAGCGCTTTTTGAGCTTGAAGATCAGAGATCATATGCTATAATTATGGCTCTGTTGCCATTGATTGTGCGGTAGTTTCATAAAAAGATCATAAAATTTTTTGGTCTGAAAACGGCATATATATGCGGTTTTAGTATAAAGATCATTAAGATCTTGTAAAAAAGATTAAAAAAGTTGTTGACGTGAGGGCTCAAATCATTAAAATACGTCCTCGCTGTAACGCACTAAGCAAACAGCAAAACAAAGCCAAGCGCTTTGTAGTTCTTTGAAAATTGATAAGTACAGACAA